>NZ_JALJRF010000023.1:0-60936 GCF_024519835.1 Dietzia sp. Die43
GAGTCCGCCCCGGCCAAGAAGTCCTCCGGAGGCGGGGGCGGCGGCAAGGGCACCGACGTCGTCATGCCCGAACTCGGCGAGTCCGTCACCGAGGGCACCATCACCAAGTGGCTCAAGTCCGTCGGCGACACCGTCGAGGTCGACGAGCCCCTGCTCGAGGTCTCCACCGACAAGGTCGACACCGAGATCCCCTCCCCCGTCGCCGGCACCCTGCAGAAGATCGTGGCCGAGGAGGACGAGACCGTCGACGTCGGCGCCACCCTCGCCGTCATCGGCGACGGCGACGCCGCGAGCGACTCCGACGACGACTCCGGCGATTCCGGCTCTGACTCCGGCTCCGCCGATGAGGCCGACGACTCCGACGATCAGGCCGACGAGGCCGACGAGTCGGATGCCGCGGACGAGCCCGTGGACGACGAGCCCGCCGAGGAGTCCGCCCCGGCCAAGAAGTCCTCCGGAGGCGGGGGCGGCGGCAAGGGCACCGACGTCGTCATGCCCGAACTCGGCGAGTCCGTCACCGAGGGCACCATCACCAAGTGGCTCAAGTCCGTCGGCGACACCGTCGAGGTCGACGAGCCCCTGCTCGAGGTCTCCACCGACAAGGTCGACACCGAGATCCCCTCCCCCGTCGCCGGCACCCTGCAGAAGATCGTGGCCGAGGAGGACGAGACCGTCGACGTCGGCGCCACCCTCGCCGTCATCGGCGACGGCGACGCCGCGAGCGACTCCGACGACGACTCCGGCGATTCCGGCTCTGACTCGGACGAACAGTCGGCCGAGGAGCAGAACGCCACCGACGCCAAGGACGAGGGCGTGGACGCCTCCGACGAGGACGAGGTCCCCGAGGACACCCCCGAGACCGAGAAGAAGGCCGCCGCCAAGGCGGAGTCCGGGTCCGGGTCGACGTCCGGGAAGAAGGCCGAGCAGAAGAGCAAGAAGAAGGCCGCGAAGCCGCGCGGGTCGGAGAAGTCCGACAGCGGGCCCTCCGGCGACCTGCCCGAGCGGGCCGAGCCCGCGGCGGCCGCCAAGTCCGGGAGCTCGCCGTACGTCACCCCGCTGGTGCGCAAGCTCGCGCAGGAGCACGGCGTCGACCTGGACTCGGTCAAGGGCACCGGCATCGGCGGCCGGATCCGTAAGCAGGACGTCCTCGCGGCGGCCGAGGGCTCGGGTTCCGACTCCGGTTCCGAGACCCCGGCCGAGGAGAAGGCGCCCAGCGGCGGCCCGTCGAAGGCCGGCGTCCGGCCCGAGCTCGCGGAGCTGCGCGGCACCACCAAGAAGGCCAACCGGATCCGCAAGATCACGGCGCAGAAGACCCGTGAGTCGCTGCAACAGACCGCTCAGCTCACGCAGGTCTTCGAGGTGGACATGACCCGGGTGGCGCAGCTGCGCTCGCAGGTCAAGGAGCAGTTCGCCGACAAGCACGGCGCCAAGCTCTCGTACCTGCCGTTCTACGCCAAGGCGGTCGTCGAGGCCCTGGTGTCGCACCCGAACGTCAACGCGTCGTACGACGAGAAGACCAACGAGATCACCTACCACGGGTCGGTGAACCTCGGGATCGCCGTGGACACCGAGGCGGGGCTGCTCTCCCCGGTCATCCAGAACGCGCAGGACCTGGACATCCCGGGGCTGGCCAAGGCGATCATCGACCTGGCCGAGCGGGCGCGGGCGTCCAAGCTCACGCCGGACGACCTCCAGGGCGGCACGTTCACCATCACCAACATCGGCAGCGAGGGGGCCCTGTTCGACACCCCGATCCTCGTCCCGCCGCAGGCGGCGATGCTCGGCACCGGCGCGATCGTGCGGCGGCCCGTGGTGGATGCCGACGCCGACGGCGAGTCGATCGCCATCCGGTCGATGGGCTTCATGCCGCTGACCTACGATCACCGCCTGATCGACGGCGCCGACGCCGGCCGCTTCCTCACCACGGTGAAGGACCGGTTGGAGAAGGCCGAGTTCGACGGTGACCTCGACCTGTGAAGCCGGCTGATCGGTAGGTTCCGCTGACCCCCGCGACGGGCGTCCTCCTTCACGGAGGGCGCCCGTCGTCGTCGTCACACCCCTCGGCCTACCCTGGGGACATGTCGCACACCGGTCAGTCCCTCCGCCGTGACCCGGCGCCCCCGGAGATCCGTCGGCTCGGCACCGTCGAGTACAGCCCCACCTGGGAGCTCCAACGTGCCCTCGCCGAGGAGCGCGCCGACGGGCAGCGGGGCGACACGATCCTCCTCCTGGAGCACCCCGCCACCTACACCGCCGGCAAACGCACGGAGCCGTCCGACCGTCCCACCGACGGGACCCCGGTCGTCGACGTGGACCGCGGCGGCCGGATCACCTGGCACGGACCCGGCCAACTGGTGGGGTACCCGATCGTCGCGCTGACCGACCCCATCGACGTGGTCGAGTACGTCCGTCGTGTCGAGCAGGCCCTCATCTCCACCTGCGCGCGACTCGGCGTGGAGGCCGGGCGCGTCGACGGGCGCTCCGGGGTGTGGTGTGCGGCCTCGGACGGCAGGCCCGAGCGCAAGATCGCGGCCATCGGGATCCGTGTCCAGCGGGGCGTGACGATGCACGGGTTCTCCCTCAACTGCGACTGCGATCTGACCGCGTTCTCGCGGATCGTCCCCTGCGGGATCGTCGACGCCGGGGTCACGTCCCTCAGCGCCGAACTCGGTCGCGTGGTGCCGGTGTCGGAGGTTCTCGACCAGGTCACCTCCGACATGGTGGAGGCGCTGGACGGCCGACTGCCCGTGGCGTGATTCGCGCGTAGGCTTGCGGCCGTGACTGTGACTCCTGAAGGCCGCAAGCTCCTCCGTATCGAGGCCCGCAACGCCGAGACGCCGATCGAGCGCAAGCCGTCGTGGATCCGTACGAAGGCCACCATGGGTCCCGAGTACAAGGAACTCAAGACGCTGGTCAAGACCGGCAGCCTGCACACGGTGTGCGAGGAGGCCGGCTGCCCCAACATCTACGAGTGTTGGGAGGACCGGGAGGCCACGTTCCTCATCGGCGGCGAGCAGTGCACCCGCCGCTGCGACTTCTGCCAGATCGACACCGGCAAGCCCAGCGCCCTCGATCGTGACGAGCCGCGGCGCGTGGCCGAGTCCGTGCGCGAGATGGGTCTGCGCTACTCCACCATCACGGGCGTCGCGCGCGACGACCTGGAGGATGGCGGGGCCTGGCTCTACGCGGAGACCGTCCGCAAGATCCACGAGCTCAACCCCAACACGGGGGTCGAGAACCTCATCCCCGATTTCAACGGGGACCCGGACCAGCTGGCCGAGGTGTTCGAGTCGCGTCCCGAGGTGCTGGCGCACAACCTCGAGACCGTGCCGCGGATCTTCAAGCGGATCCGCCCGGCGTTCCGGTTCGACCGCTCCCTCGACGTGATCCGCGCCGCGCGCGACTTCGGCCTCGTCACCAAGTCCAACCTCATCCTGGGGATGGGCGAGACCACCGACGAGATCGTCGACGCGATGCGCGACCTGCACTCCGCCGGCTGCGACATCCTCACCATCACGCAGTACCTCCGGCCCAGCCCGCTGCACCACCCGATCGACCGCTGGGTCAAGCCCGAGGAGTTCGTCGAGCTGTCCGATCAGGCCCGTGAGATCGGTTTCGCCGGCGTCATGGCCGGACCGCTCGTCCGCTCGTCGTACCGAGCCGGCCGCCTCTACGTCCAGGCGCTGGAGCACCGCGGGCAGGCGGTTCCGGAGCACCTGCAGCAGCTGACGACAGGAGGTTCGGCGTCCCAGGAGGCCTCGAGCGTCCTGGACCGCGAGCGCGCCCGCGTCTGACCCGCCCACAGTCGGCCGGGGCGGGGCACCCCTCGGGTCAGCCGCGGTTCCCGGACCGCGGTGGCGGGCACGTATCCTGATGACCATGGCGAAGAGCGAGCTCACCAAGGCGGACAAGAAGGCGGCCCGGGCCGCTCGGCGGCAGGCGGGCAAGGAACAGCGCGGCCAGATGTGGCAGGCGCTGAAGATCCAGTCCAAGCAGGACAAGCTCCTGTGGCCGCTGATGATCGGTGCGGTCGTCCTGTCGACGGTCGTGTTCTTCCTCCTCGGCATGCTGTGGGGCGGCGAGTGGTGGATGCTCCCCCTCGGTGTGCTCACCGGCCTCATGCTCGCGATGGTGATCTTCTCGCGCCGCGTGCAGAACACGGTGTACGGCAAGGCCGAGGGGCAGCCGGGCGCGGCCGCGTGGGCCCTGGACCAGTTGCGGTCCGGGTGGCGGGTCAACCAGGCCGTCGCCGCCACGACGAGTTTCGACGCGGTCCACCGCGTGGTCGGCCGGTGCGGGATCGTGATCGTGGGCGAGGGCGAGCCGCGCCGGCTCAAGCCGCTCATGGCACAGGAGAAGAAGAAGGTCGCCCGGGTCGTCGGCGACACCCCGATCTACGAGTTGATCGTCGGCGAGGAGCAGGACGCGACCCCCGAGCAGGTGCCACTGCGCAAGCTGAACCGCCGGCTCACCCGATACCCGATGAACATCAGCCGGGCGAAGGTCGACGCCCTCGACACCCGGCTCCGCGCGCTGAGCACCAAGACCGGCATTCAGAACCAGATGCCCAAGGGCCCGGTCCCCCAGGGCGCGAAGGTGCGCAACATCCAGCGCAGCGCCCGCCGCCGCGGCTGAGCCGTCCGCCGTCAGGCTGTCGCAGCCACCGGGCTCACGACGCCCGCCGCCCGTCCCGGGCGGCGGGCGTCGTCTCGTCAGCGGGTACGGATCAACGGGTACGGATCAGAGTGGTGCCGGTGGCGCGGTCGTGCATGCCGCGTCCGTCCTCGTCCTGGATGAGCGGGGGCAGCAGGAAGAAGATGAACACCACGCGCACCAGCGCACGGACGAAACCCACCCGCTCCTCGGCGTCGACCCGTGCCGTGCCGATGCCGACCAGCGCCTGCCCCGGCGTCTGGGCGAACAGCCACACGCAGACCACGCCGCTCACGCCCCACAGCAGCGGCACGGCCCAGCTGGAGACGGCGGAGAACGAGTCGCCCCCCAGCGTCTCCGGGCTGAGCAGCATCACGATGACGGCGACCAGCCCGTAGGCGAGGAACCAGTCCACCGCCAGCGCGCCGACACGAACGCCCAACGGGGCGATCGAGCCCGCGCCGGACGCCGGGAGACCGAGATTCTCACCCTTGTACTTCTGCTCCGGCCCACTGCCGGAGGTGGGGCCGGACAACCATGATCCCGCAACGTCACGCATACTGCCCAGGGTAGCCGGGCGACCTGCCGATCCCCATGTCGGCGATACCCCGCTTCGGGTGACTAAACTGACCCTATTGGGAGGGACCCACCCGGCCGGTGACGTAACACCAGCGAAACATTCGCTTGACGGCCGGGCAACACCTCGCCCATATCGTGAGGTCACCGCACGACGGGAGACACCGGTTTCCCGTCGCACTTCAGAGACGAGGAGCGAATCGTGGCATTCTCCACGCCGGACGAGGTCATCAAGTACGTCAAGGACGAGGGCGTCGAGTACGTCGACATCCGGTTCACCGACCTGCCGGGTAACGAGCAGCACTTCACGATCGCCGCAGCGGCGTTCGACGAGGACATGTTCGAGGACGGCCTGGCCTTCGACGGCTCCTCCATCCGGGGGTTCCAGTCGATCCACGAGTCCGACATGATGCTCCTGCCGGATGTCGCGACGGCCCGTCTCGACCCCTTCCGCAGGGCCAAGACGCTCAACATCAGCTGCTTCGTCCACGACCCCTTCACCCGTGAGGCCTACAGCCGCGACCCGCGCAACGTCGCCCGCAAGGCCGAGGAGTACCTGCTCTCCACCGGCATCGCTGACACGTGCTTCTTCGGGGCCGAGGCCGAGTTCTTCGTCTTCGACTCCGTCCGCTACGGCTCCGGCACGAACCACGGCTTCTACGAGGTCGACTCCAGCGCCGGCCACTGGAACACCGGTGCCTCCCAGGAGGCCGACGGTTCGGCCAACCTCGGCTACAAGGTCCGCGAGAAGGGCGGGTACTTCCCGGTCGCCCCGTACGACCACTTCGTCGACCTGCGCGACGAGATGTCGACCAATCTCACCAACGCCGGTTTCGAGCTCGAGCGTCTGCACCACGAGGTGGCCGGCGCCCAGCAGGAGATCAACTACAAGTTCAACACCCTGCTGCACGCCGCGGACGACGTCCAGCTGTTCAAGTACATCGTCAAGAACACCGCCTGGAAGAATGGCAAGTCGGCCACGTTCATGCCCAAGCCCCTCTTCGGCGACAACGGCTCGGGCATGCACGCCCACCAGTCGCTGTGGAAGGACGGCAAGCCGCTGTTCCACGACGAGTCCGGCTACGCGGGGCTGTCCGACATCGCCCGCTACTACATCGGCGGCATCCTGCACCACGCGCCGTCGCTGCTGGCATTCACCAACCCCACGATCAACTCGTACCACCGGCTCGTCCCGGGCTACGAGGCCCCGATCAACCTTGTGTACTCGCAGCGCAACCGCTCGGCGTGTGTCCGGATCCCGATCACCGGCAACAACCCCAAGGCCAAGCGCATCGAGTTCCGCTGCCCCGACTCGTCCGGCAACCCGTACTTCGCGTTCGCCGCGATGATGATGGCCGGCATCGACGGTGTGAAGAACAAGATCGAGCCGATGGCCCCGGTCGACAAGGACCTCTACGAGCTCCCGCCGGAGGAGGCCGCCGACATCCCGCAGGCGCCCACCTCGCTGCCCGCCGTCATCGACCGTCTCGAGCAGGACCACGAGTACCTCACCGAGGGTGGCGTGTTCACCGAGGACCTCATCGAGAACTGGATCTCGTACAAGCGCGAGAAGGAGATCGCCCCGGTGAACCTCCGTCCGCACCCGCACGAGTTCGAGCTCTACTACGACTGCTGACCCTCATGCCCGCCCTGACCTGCCCCGCGCAGGCCGGGGCGCGCATCGACTTCGGTCGTAGTGCCGGGCGCCGCCCGCGCGGTCATCACCTCGATGGCCGGGCGGGCGGCGCCTTTCTAGCTACTCGCGTGGCCGAAGGTCCACGCATCCACCGACGAGATCCGGACGCGCATGACCGGGATCGGAGCCTTCTCTCCCCTCTGCCAGGCGTCCGTGACGTGGATGAACGAGGCCACCCTGTCCTCCCCGTCCAGTGCCTCCTCGTACTTGGTGATGCCGATCTGCCGGAATGCACTGGCCTGGGCATCAGCCACCTGCTCGGACTTCTCATCACCCGTCAGCGCGTCGAAGGTGGCCGCCTGGATCCGCATGAACTCACCCTCGGTGGTGAGGTTCCCTTCCCAGGTGTTCCCGTCGATCACCAGGGTGATCGGGAAGTTCACGGGAGCCTGCTCGATGCCCTCTGCCATCTGGCGGAGCAGGTAGTCGAGGTCGGTTGCGCCTTCATTGCCGGTAGTCACAGCTCGAGTGTATCGGCGCCGGGCGGGCACACCGCCGGGACGCGGTCGTCCCGCACACCCCGCTACAGCTGCTGAGCCCCTCCGGAGCGCAAAACCCTGAACCGCCCGGCCGTCCCGGCCGGTACGCCTACGGTGGTGGCAGGTAAGCAGCCACTGCCGGGCAGGACGCCGG
This sequence comes from Dietzia sp. Die43, assembly GCF_024519835.1. Classification (NCBI taxonomy): domain Bacteria; kingdom Bacillati; phylum Actinomycetota; class Actinomycetes; order Mycobacteriales; family Dietziaceae; genus Dietzia; species Dietzia sp. Die43. Next base: position 7,559 of record NZ_JALJRF010000023.1, read on the forward strand.
GAAGGAGCCGGACCACATGGACACCGACGAGTTCGACTTCCGGAGTTCCTCGCCCCGGGCCCGGCCGCTCAAGGTCGTCGCCGCAGCACTGGATCCCGGACACGACCCCGAGACCGACCGGCAGGGACAGGGGCAGGGCTATCCGGTCCTGCTCAAACTGTCGAGGGTGCTGGCCCCCGAGGAGGCGCGCCTGATCCTCGAGCGCAACCCCTTCCTCCACGCCGTGGCCGGTTCCCGGAAGCTCATCGCCATGGACACCTCGGTGGAGACGCTCCGTGAGCAGAAGGACCGACTCCAGCTCCTGCTCGCCGAGGTCGAGGCCGACGCCCTCGCCGAACAGGCGCGGATGCGGATGGAGGAGCACCGCGCGGCCGAACTGCGGCTGGCGGAACTGCGCCGTCGCAACGAGGTCCTCGGCGAGATCGAGTGGTGACAGGGTTCGAGTGGTGAATCCGCGGCGACGTGGGAGAGTTCACCCATGAACTCCCCGATACGTTCTGCCACCCTCTCCGGCGCCGCGCGCTCCGCCGCCGACCATCCCGCGCTCGAGTGGCTGGCCCGCGCCGGATACGTCATGAACGGCGTGCTCCATCTGCTCATCGGCTGGATCGCCGTCAGGATCGCACTCGGGTCGGGCGGCGGCGAGGCGTCCAACTCGGGTGCGCTGGCGGAGATCGCGAGCGCACCGGGCGGTCAGGTCATGCTATGGGTCGGCGCCGTGGGCTTCCTCGCGCTGGGTCTGTGGCAGATCACCGAGCTGGTCCTCGGGTCCGAGGAGACCTCTGACCGGATCAAGGCCGCGGCCAAGGCGGCCGTGTACGTGGTCCTGGGACTGACCACCGCGCGGTTCGCCTCCGGGGGCGGGGGGTCCGATTCCGCGACCGCCTCCGGCGCCACGGCCGGGCTGCTCGGCTCCGGGGTGGGGAAGATGGCCCTGGTCGTCGCCGGGATCGCCATCCTCGCGGTGGGCGGCTACCACGTCTACAAGGGGGCCACCACGAAGTTCGTCGAGGACCTCGACCGCACCGGGTCCGGGGAGGTCGGCCGGGCCATGATCATCACGGGCCGGGTGGGGTATGTCGCCAAGGGCATCGCCTTGGCGATCCTCGGGGGCCTGGTGATCGCGGCCGTCGTGACCGCGGATCCGGAGAAGGCCGGCGGGCTGGACGCCGCACTGCGGGCGGTCGGCGAGCAACCCTTCGGTCAGGTACTGCTGGTGCTCACCGGCGCGGGGATCGCCCTGTACGGCCTCTACTCGATCGGGCGGGCCCGGTACGGCCGGATGTGACCCGGCCGCGCAGGGCGTGACACGGCCGAGCACTCGCCCGCCGGGCGTGACCCGGCCCGGCGTGCCTCAGCCGAGCTTGGGGAAGTTCCCCGGGCAGTAGGTCCCCACCGCGGCGCCGAGGAAGAAACCCTGGCCATCCGCGTCGAGGCGGGCCCGCTCACCCAGCCATCCGGAGACCTCGTCCATCTGCTGCCCGCCGTCGAACCGGCCGCAGGCCTCGGTGGCCGTGGCGACCGGGTCCACGCCCTCGGGCAGGACGACACCCCGCCGCTCGAGCAGGGCGACGAAGTCCCCCGCACCCGGAGCCGGCGGGGCGGGCTCCGCGGGAGCGGGTTCCGGCTCGGGTCCGGGCGCGTCCTCGGGCGGAGGCAGTGGCTCGGGCTCCCCCGGCATCGGCTCCGGAGCCGGTGACTGCGGCGGAGGGGGCGGGACGGGACCGGTGGGCTTCTCCGGCCGCTCCTCGGCGAACGGCGACGACGAGGCGGCCGACGCGGCCGGGTCCGAGGACACCTCCGGGGCCTGACCGTCCACCGTCGCCCCGCCGCACCCCGCGAGGAGGGCCACCGCCGCGGCCGAGGTGACGCCGCTGGCGATCAGGCGGATGCGTGAACTCATGGTGCGCATGCTAGGTCACCGCGCCCGCGGCGCGGGCAGAAGCACCGTCGCGACCACGCCGCGATGGTCCGTCCTGGCCACCTCCACGGTGTCCGTGTCCCCCACCGCGACCGCCCCGCGGGCCAGCACGTGGTCGATCCCGATGAGCGGCGGGATCCGTCGACCCGCCGGCCAGGTGGGCACCCAGCCGTCACTCCCGCCGGAGACGGAGTCGGTGTACCCGAGGCCCCTCAGGTCACGGAACCGTACGTGATCCCAGGTGGCGTTGAAATCCCCGCCCACCACCACCGGCGCGGGTCCGGGAAGGCTGCCGAGGTACCAGCGCAGGCGATCGGCCTCCTCCACGGCGGCGGGGGCGTCGAACACCGGGGCCACCGGGTGCGCGGCCACCACCGTCACCGGGCCGCCCGGCCCCGCCATCTCGGTGCGTACCAGCCCGAGGCTGAAGCCCGGGACCCGCTCGGGCGGGGAGAGCGGGAACCGCGACCACACCGCGACCCCCTGCGTCGTGGGAGCGGTCGAGGCGGCCTCGTGCGGCAGCAGCCCCGTGAGACCCGCCGTGCGCAGCGCGTCCGCCGCCTCCGGGGTCGTCTCCACGGTCATGAGCAGATCGACCCCGCCGGTGCGGACTGCCCGGACCACGTCGTGTGGGGCGGCTCGGCCGAACTCGAGGTTCTGCACCATCACCCGCATCGGGATGCCCTCGTCGTCGTCGATCTGGCGTGGCGGTGCCACGAGGGGCCCGTACTGGACCACCCCGGCACCCACCAACACGACGGCGATGATCCCGAGCAGCACCGACCGCGCACGCAGTGCCGCGATCAGGGCCACCAGGGAGAACGCCCAGGCGGCGACCGCGAAGCTCGCCAGCACCGGTACGGCCGGGATCTCCGAGCGGGAGTGGTGTAGCGCCACACCCGCGCCGGCGACGAGCGCGGCGAGGACGGCGACGGCCCGGGCGACCGGGCGGCGAGGGCTCAACGCAGGAACTTGCGCAGGTCCCCCAGCGCGGCGATCACGCGGTCCAGGTCGTCGCCGTTACGCACCATCGAGCGCACCGTCTCGGCGACCGACGCCACGGTCGGTGAGGACGACGACGCAGCCCCGGGCGCGGCGGGACCTTCCACCGGCTGGCCCACCAGCGCGCCGGAGGCCGCACGGGCCGATCCCGCCCGACGGCGGTCCGGGCCGAGGTCCACCTCGAAGCGGTCGCCCTTGTCGTCGGAACCGAGGCAGCGGACCCGCTCGTCGGCCGGCACCCCGGCGGCGCGGACGGCGTCGACGAACTCGTACAGCTCGCCGTAGGTCACGCCGTCGAGGGTGAGGGTGAGGTTCATGGTCACAGGCATGGACCCAGGTTATCGGCGTGGGAGCCCCCGCCGCATCAGGGACGACCCTGGTCCCGGACCCGGCTCACCCCCGGGGCCGGCGTCAGTCCTCGCCCCAGAACACGTGATCGACCGCCTTGCGACCGAGACGGGTCACGCGCAGGTACTCGTTGAGGAACCCCGCGCCGTCGGCCGAACCGGTGCAGATCATCGCCACCGCCGCCAGGATCGAGCCCTGACCCGGCAGTTGGTCGACCGCCTTGCCGCGCGCCAGGACCAACGCGTTGCGGGCGTGGGCGGCCATGAGCCACGAGTCGACCAGCGCATCGCGCTCGGACTCCGGCAGCAACTCGGCCGAGGCGGCGGCGTCGAGTGCCTCGAGGGTCGACGTCGTGTGCAGCCCGGGCACCCTGGCGGCGTGCTGCATCGTCAACAACTGGGCGCTCCACTCCACGTCGGCCAGGCCACCGCGGCCGAGTTTGGTGTGGGTGGCCGGATCCGCGCCACGCGGCAGGCGCTCCGAGTCGATCCGCGCCTTCATCCGGCGGATCTGCTGCACGACCTTCGGGGGCACGCCCTGCTCCGGGTAACGGAACTCGTCGATCATGTGGAGGAAATCCAGCCCGAGCTCGCGGTCCCCGGCGGCGAACGAGGCCCGCAGCAGCGCCTGCAACTCCCACGTCTCGGCCCACTTGGCGTAGTAGGCACGGTAGGAGGCCAGGGTGCGCACGAGTGGGCCGTTGCGGCCCTCCGGGCGTAGGTCGGCGTCCAGGTCCAGCGGGGGATCCGACGACGGCGAGGCCAGCAACTTGCCCACCCGCTCGGCCACCTGCGTGGCCCACCTGACCGCCTCCTCCTCCTTGGCGCCCTCGACCGGGTCGCACACGATCATCACGTCCGCGTCGCTGCTGTAGGACAGCTCGTCCCCGCCGAGCCGCCCCATCCCGATGTAGGCGAGGCGAGCCGGCGCCGCACCGCCCTCGGGCATCATGTCGCGGACCACGGCGGCCAGGGACGCCTCGAGCACCGCCCGCCACACGGCCGACAGTCGCCGCCCGACATCGGGTACGGAGATCATCTGCAGGACGTCGGCGGCCCCGATCCGGGCCAGCTCGGCGCGGCGCAGCGACCGCGCCGTGGCGATGACCCGCTCGGGCGTGGGGTGCCGGGCGGCGGAGGCGGTGAGCGCGGAGGCGATGTCGGAGACCTTGGAGGCCACGAGCACCGGGCCCTGCGCGCCGTCGGTGAGGTCGGGGATCACCTCGGGGTTGCGCATGAGCAAGCCCGCGACGAACGCCGAGGTCCCCAGCACCCGCACGAGGCGGCGGGCCACGATGCTGTCGTCCCGCAGCGTGCGCAGGAACCAGGTGATCTCCTCGTTCTCCTCGCACAACCGCCGGTAGGCCAGCAACCCCGCGTCCGGGTCCGCGGTGTCCGCGAGCCACTCCATGAACGTGGGCAGCAGCAGCGCCTGGATACGGCCACGGCGACTGCTCTGTCCCGCCAACGCCCGCAGGTGACCCAACGCGTTGCGGGGCGCCGCGAAGCCGAGGGCGGCCAGCTGACGCTCCATCGCCTCCGTGCTGAGCGACAGGGCCTCGGCGTCGTACGAGGCGATCGAGTCCAGCAACGGGCGGTAGAACAGCTTGGAGTGCAGGCGGCGGACCCGGCGGCGCAGCTCGCGCAGACTCTGCCGCAGCACCTGGGCGGCGTCGTTGGGCCCGTCCGGCCGGATGTGCGCCGCGCGGGCCAACCAGCGGTAGGCCTCCTCGTCGTCGTCCTCCGGTAGCAGGTGGGTGCGCTTGTAGCGCTGCAGCTGCAGGCGGTGCTCGAGCAGGCGGAGGAACTCGTAGGCGGCGAGTAGTTCCGCGCCGTCCTCGCGGGCGATGTACCCGCCGTCGCGCAGCGCGCCGAGCGCCTCGACGGTGCTGGTGACGCGGAGGTCCTCGTCGGTGCGGCCGTGGACCATCTGCAGCAGCTGCACGGCGAACTCGACATCGCGGAGACCGCCGCGCCCGAGCTTGAGTTCACGCTCGCGCAGCGCCTCGGGAACGTTCTCCTCCACGCGTCGGCGCATCGCCTGCACGTCGTGCACGAAGTCGTCCCGCTCGGCGGCGGTCCACACCATCGGGTGGACGGTGTCGTGATACTCCACCGCCAGAGCCAGGTCGCCGGTCATGGGGCGCGCCTTGAGCTGGGCCTGGAACTCCCACGTCTTGGCCCACCGCTTGTAGTAGGCCGTGTGGGAGTCGAGGGTGCGCACCAGTTCGCCCGACTTGCCCTCCGGGCGCAGCGCCGCGTCGACCTCGAAGAAGGCCATGGACCCGATGCGCATCAACTCCCCGGCCACGCGGCCGGTCCTGGCGTCGGCCGGCTCGGCCACGAAGATGACGTCGACGTCCGAGATGTAGTTGAGCTCGCGCGCCCCGCCCTTGCCCATGGCCACCACGCCCAACCGCGCCGGCATCGGCGAGTCCGGGTGGACGGTGGCCACCGCGACCGCGAGAGCGGCCGTCAATGCCGCGTCCGCGAGGTCGGACAGGCGCCGGCCCACCTCGGTGAACGGCAGGACGGGCTCGTCGTCGTCGACCGACCCGGCCACGTCGTGCGCGGCGAGCAGCGCCACGTGGTCGCGGTACGTCGAGCGCAGCACGCTGACGGCGGCGCCGCCGGTGACCCCGGCGCGATACGTCCCGACGCTGCGCAGGTCCTCCCTCTGGGACGGCGGCGGCGCGCCCTCCACCGCCTGTTCGGGCACGGCCTCGACCGCCCCGAGCATGTCGGCCAGAACGTCCTCGAACGTCGGCAGTCCTCCGCGCAGCAGCGCCCACCGGGTGGGCTCGGCGACGAGGTGGTCGCCCAGCGCGCTCGAGGATCCGAGCAGCCCCAGCAGCCTCGCCCGGAGCCGCGAATCGGACCGTAGGGCGGCGTCCAATGCCGCGACCCCGGTGTCGGCCCCGGCGCGCGCGGAGGGGCCCTCATCGTGGGACTCGGCGGTGAGTGATTCGTGGAGCCGCACCAGGGCTCCCAGGGCGAGGTCGGGGTCCGGAGCCCGGGACAGCGACCACAGCACCGGGACCGCGTCGTCGTCGGTCCACCCCAGGTAGTCGAGCCAGTCCGCGGCCCGGTCGTCGAGCAGCCCGAGGCGGCCCGGGCTCGGTAACCGAGGGCGCGAGGAGTCCCTGCTCACGATGCCGCCCCCGGTCACAAGTTGAGGTAGTGCCGCAGCTCGTACGGGGTCACGTCGTTGCGGTACTCGCGCCACTCGCGCCGCTTGTTGCGCAGGAAGAACTCGAAGACGTGCTCGCCCAGCGCCTCGGCGACGAGCTCGGACTCCTCCATGGCGTCCAGCGCCTGCTCGAGGCTGCCGGGGAGGTCGGTGTATCCCATCGCCCGCCGCTCGCGCCGGCTCATGGTCCACACGTCGTCCTCGGACTCCGGCGGCAGTTCGTACCCCTCCTGGACGCCCTTGATCCCGGCGGCGAACATCACCGCGTAGGCCAGGTAGGGGTTGCAGGCCGAGTCCGGGCTACGCACCTCGATGCGGCGCGAGGACGCCTTGTTGGGCGTGTACATGGGCACGCGGACGAGCGCCGACCGGTTGGCCCGGCCCCAGGTGGCCGCGGTGGGGGCCTCGCCTCCGCCGATGAGTCGCTTGTAGGAGTTGACCCACTGGTTGGTCACCGCCGAGAACTCGGGCGCGTGGGTGAGGATGCCCGCGACGAACGACTTCGCGGTATCGGACAGCTGGTACTCGTCGTCCGGGTCGTGGAACGCGTTGGCGTCGCCCTCGAACAGGCTCATGTGGGTGTGCATGGCCGAGCCCGGGTGGTCACGCAGGGGCTTGGGCATGAACGACGCCCACACCCCGTTGTTCATGGCCACTTCCTTGACCACGTAGCGGAACGTCATGATGTTGTCCGCCATGCTCAGGGCGTCGGCGTAGCGGAGGTCGATCTCCTGCTGGCCCGGGGCGCCCTCGTGGTGGGAGAACTCCACCGAGATGCCCATCGCCTCGAGCGCCTCGATCGCGTGGCGCCGGAAGTGCGGGGCGGAGTCGTGCACGGCCTGGTCGAAGTAGCCACCGTTGTCGGTGGGCACCGGCTCCGCGCCGTCCGTGTCCAGGTCCTTGAACAGGAAGAACTCGATCTCGGGGTGGACATAGCACGAGAACCCGAGGTCGGCGGCCTTGCTGAGCTGGCGGCGCAGGACGTGCCGCGGGTCCGCCCAGCTGGGGCTGCCGTCCGGGTTGAAGATGTCGCAGAAGATGCGCGCGGAGTGCTGCTTGCCGTCGGCGTGGGCCCACGGGAGCACCTGGAAGGTCGACGGGTCGGGCTTGGCGACCGTGTCCGCCTCCGACACCCGGGAGAAGCCCTCGATGGCGGAGCCGTCGAAGCCGATCCCCTCCCCGAAGGCGCCCTCGAGTTCGGCCGGCGCCACGGCGACCGACTTGAGGGTGCCGAGGACGTCGGTGAACCAGAGCCGGACGAACCGGATGTCGCGCTCTTCCAAGGTCCTGAGAACGTACTCCTGCTGGCGGTTCATGCGGTCCAACCTAGTGCCTGTCGTGTTACGAGCGTGTGACATCCGCCCGCCTCGACGCCCACCGGACCCCTCCGTGCCGGTCGTGGCAGACTCGTCCGCGACAGCGCACGGATCCCGCCGCGCACGTCACCGCCCCCTGTCCACCCGGGTACCGGCGCTCCAGCCGGCCTCGAGGTCACCGAAGGAAGGCCACACTCCCATGAGCGACACCCCCGACTCCCCGGTCTACGGCGCCGGCGGCGCACCGGACCAGACGCCGAAGGGCGACGGGCCGCAGGGCCTGACCCGGGTCACCCGTCTGCACCACCTCGCCGAGCTCAAGGCCGCCGGCGAGCCGTGGCCGATGCTCACCGCCTACGACTTCGTCTCCGCGCGGTTGTTCCAGGAGGCCGGGATCCCGGTGCTGCTCGTCGGTGACTCGGCCGCCAACGTGGTCTACGGCTACGACACGACGGTCCCGGTGACCGAGGACGAGATGATCCCGCTGGTGCGGGCCGTCACCCGCGGCGCCCCGAAGGCGCTGGTCGTGGCGGATCTGGTGTTCGGCAGCTACGAGGCCTCGCCGACGCAGGCCGTGGCCGCGGCCACCCGCATGATGAAGGAGGGCGGCGCCCAGGCCGTCAAGCTCGAGGGCGGCGTGCGGATGGTCCCGCAGATCAAGGCGATCGTCGACGCCGGGATCCCCGTGATGGCGCACATCGGCTTCACGCCGCAGTCGGTCAACGGGCTGGGCGGGTTCCGGGTCCAGGGTCGCGGCGACGCGGCGGATCAGCTGCGCGCCGACGCCCGCGCCGTCCAGGAGGCCGGGGCGTTCTCCGTGGTGATGGAGATGGTGCCCGCCGACCTGGCGCGGGAGGTGACCGCCGAACTGGAGATCTCCACCGTGGGCATCGGGGCCGGCAACGGGTGCGACGCCCAGGTGCTGGTCTGGCAGGACATGGCCGGGCACAGCACGGGCCGCACCGCGAAGTTCGTCAAGCGGTACGCCGAGCTGGCCGACACGCTGCGTGACGCCGCCCGCGAGTACGGAACCGAGGTCCGCTCGCGGGCCTTCCCCGGCGCCGAGCACTCCTTCTGACCGTGGTGGCACCGACGACCGACCCCCGGCGCGGCGCCGCCCGCCGTGCCCCGTACCCGGCGATCGAGCCCCACGACAGCGGGATGCTCGACGTGGGCGACGGGCAGCACGTGTACTGGGAGTGCTCCGGCAACCCGGACGGCGCCCCCGTCCTGTTCGTCCACGGTGGACCCGGTGGCGGGACGACGCCCGAGCACCGACGCATGTTCGACCCGGCGGCCTACCGGATCATCCTTCTCGACCAGCGGGGGTGCGGGCGGAGCACCCCGCACGTCGCCGACGGCGCGGACCTGACGGTCAACACCACCTGGCACCTGGTCGACGATCTCGAGCGTCTGCGGGAGCACCTCGGGGTCGAGGAGTGGCTGGTCTTCGGCGGCTCGTGGGGCTCCACCCTGGCGTTGGCGTACGCCCAGGAGCATCCCTCCAGGGTCCGCGGTCTGATCCTGCGCGGCGTCTTCCTGTGCCGCCCGAGCGAGATCGACTGGTTCTATCGCGGTGGGGCCGCGCACCTGTTCCCGGACGTGTGGGAGGGCTACCTCGCGCCGTTGCTCGCCGCGGACGGCCCCGACGCCGTCCATCAGCCGGGCTACGACCACGTCGCGACCTACCACCGGCTCCTGCACTGCGGGGATCCGCAGGTCGAACTCGAGGCGGCCCGCGCGTGGACCACGTGGGAGACGTCCACCTCGACCCTGCTCCCCCGACCCGCCGGCACCGGCGGCGACCCCGATCGCTTCGCCCTGGCCTTCGCCCGGATCGAGAACCACTACTTCGTCCACGACGCGTTCCTGCGGGGCCGGGCGATCCTGGACCGGATGGACCGGATCGCCCACCTGCCGGCCGTGATCGTCCACGGCCGCTACGACGTGGTGTGCCCGGTCGCCAGCGCGTGGGAGCTGCACGCCGCGTGGCCGGGTTCGGAGCTGCACATCGTCCCCGACGCGGGGCACGCGATGGCCGAACCCGGCACGACGCACCACCTGCTGGAGGCCACGGACCGCTTCCGGCCCTGAGGAGCCCGGGCCGGGCGCGCTCCCGGCTCAGACCACCCCGAAGCGGCGCGTCATCGCGACCGTGCCCTTCTGGTAGCCGGTCGGGAACAGCCGGACCAGGGCGTCGAGCAGGTGGGCGTCGACCCCCACCAGCACGCGCGCCCTACGTCGCTCGACGCCGTCGAGGATCACCCGCGCGGCCGTCGACGCCTCGGTGCGCGCGAACTTCGCGTCGAAGATCGCGGCGAAGTTCGCGCTGTCCAGCCCCTCGGCCGCGCCGGCGCTCCGGGCGACGGCGGTCTTGATCCCGCCCGGGTGGACGCAGGTGACGTCGACGGGGTGCCCGGCCGCCATCATCTCCATCCGCAGGGACTCGGTGAACTGCTGGACCGCCGCCTTGGCCGCGTTGTAGGCGTTCTGGGTGGGCACGGACAGGAACGCGAAGATGCTGGAGATGTTGACCAGGTGGCCGTCGCCGGAGGCGATGAGGTGCGGGAGGAACTCCTTGGTGCCGTGCACGACGCCCCAGTAGTCGACGTCCATCACGCGGGCGATGTCCTTGTAGCCGGACTGCTCGACCGCCCCGGTGAACGCGATGCCGGCGTTGTTGACGACCAGGTGGACCACGCCGAAGTGCTCGGCGACCGCCCCCGCGTACTCGGCGACCATCGCCTGTTCTGTCACGTCGAGACGCTGCGAGTGCACGTCGGTCGCGCCGTCACCGCGCGCGAGTTCGACGGTCCGGGCCAGTCCGTCTGCGTCGATGTCGCTCAGTGCCAACCGCGCGCCGCGCCGCGCGGCCTCGCGCGCCAGTTCGCGCCCGATCCCCGAGCCGGCGCCGGTGACGACGACGACCTTGCCGTCCATCCGCCAGCGGGGGCGGCGGGCCAGCGACCCGACCGTGCCGAACAGTCTGCCGATCGGGGCGCTCACCGGAGGGCCTCCTGCCCGGTACGCGTCGCGGCCGTGGCGTCGGCCGCGGTCCGCCGGTAGGCGCTCAGGTCGAACTCCCGGGTCTGGTTGCGGAAGGTGAAGGTGTAGTCCGGCCACACGGCCGGCGCGTTGCCCTTGTCGTCGAGGTACCAGCTCCTGCAGCCGGTCACCCACACGGTCTCGCCGGTGCTGTCGCGCAGTTCGCGGTTGTACGCGTCCTGGACGGCCGCACGCACCTCGACGGTCTGCAGGCCGCGGTCGCGCATGGTGCGCAGCGCGTCCACGAGGTAGTTGAGCTGGGACTCGATCATGTAGATCATCGACGAGTGCCCGAGTCCGGTCGCGGGGCCCACCAGGACGAACAGGTTGGGGTAGCCGGCGACCGTGGTCCCCTTGTAGGCCTCCATCCCCTCGCTCTGCCACTTGTCCGCCAGGGTGCGCCCGTCCGTTCCGCGGACGCGCTCGAAGAACGGTGAATCAGTGACGTGGAAGCCGGTGGCCACCACCAGGACGTCGGCGGGGTGCTCGGTCCCGTCACCGGTGACGATCCCGCCCTCGGTGACGCGGGTGATCGGCTCGGTGACCACGTCGACGTTGTCCCGGGACAGTGCCGGGTACCAGGTGTTGGACAGCAGGATGCGCTTGCACCCGATCTCGAAGTGCGGGGTGAGCCGCGCGCGCAGGGCACGGTCGCGCACCTGCATCGCCAGGTGGGCGCGTCCGAGCGCCTTGATGGGCGCCAGCGCGGCGCGGGTGCGGGTCAGGCCCACCACCTGGAACTCGCGGCTGGCGTACTGCAGGGCCCGCACCGCGCGCTGCAACCCGGGCACCCGGCGGTACAGCGACCGCTCGAACCGGGGGTACTGCCGGTCCATCCGGGGCAGGACCCAGGGCGCGGTGCGCTGGTAGACGTCGAGGTGCGCCGCGGTCGGGGCGATGGACGGCACCACCTGGATCGCCGAGGCGCCCGTGCCGATCACCGCGACTCGCTTGTCGGCCAGCGTCACCGAGTGATCCCAGCGGGCGGTGTGGAAGACGGGCCCGGCGAAGTCGCCGACGCCGTCGATCTCCGGGAGCCTGGGCTCGCACAGTGCGCCGACGCCCAGCACCACCACGCGGGCGTCGTACTCCCCCTCGCTGGTGCGCACCGTCCACCGGCCGCGGGACTCGTCGTAGTCCACCGAGGTGACGTCGACGCCGAAGCGGATCTTCTCGCGCACGCCGGCCTCGTGCGTGACCTTCCGGATGTAGTCGTAGATCTCGCCCTGCGGCGAGAAGGCCCGTGACCAGTCGGGGTTGAGGGCGAAGGAGTACGAGTACAGGTGGGACGGGACGTCGCACGCCGCGCCCGGATAGCTGTTGTCGCGCCACGTCCCGCCGACCTCGGGGCCGCGTTCGAGGACGACGAGGTCGTCGAAGCCCTCCTGCGCGAGCCGGATGGCGGCACCGAGCCCGGAGAACCCCGCCCCCACCACCAGGACGTCGACGATTTTCGGCTGATCCACAGTCTCTCCCTTACGACGAATGTGTGACCGTAGCCACTTACCTTACCCGCCGGTAAGTCCGGAAGGGGCGGCGCTCACTGCCGGTGTTCATCCTTTACTGATACAACCGGACCATGACGATCAACGAGACTGTCGAGGTCGAGAGCAAGTTCGAGGTCGACGAGCACACCCCGCTGCCCACGGTCGACGCCCTGGCGCCTCTCGTCGCGGACGTCCCGGTGGAGCACCAGCTCTCCGCCACCTACTACGACACCGCCGACCTCTCGCTCACCCGGCACAAGGTCACACTCCGGCGCCGCACCGGCGGGGACGACGAGGGTTGGCACCTCAAACTGCCCGACCGGGCGGGACGCGTCGAACTGCAGGCCCCGCTCGGCGACGGCGACCCCCGTGACGACGTCGTCCCCGCGGAGCTCGTCACGGCCGTCGCCGGGCTGGTCCGCCGTCGGCCCCTCGAGCCCGTCGCCCGCATCGACAACCGCCGGCAGGTCCTCACGCTGCGGGACCCCGACGGGGCCGCGGTGATCGAGTTCTGCGACGACCGTGTCTCCACCGAGTCGTTCGTCGCCGGCGGATCAACGGCGGGATGGCGGGAATGGGAGACCGAACTGGTCGATCCGGCGCGACCCGATGCACACGATCTCCTCGCGACCGTCGCCGCCGCCTGCGCGGACGCCGGGGCTCACGCCTCGTCGTCGTCGTCCAAACTCGCCCGCACCATCGGCCCACTCCCCGACCTCTACGAGCGCGGCGTCTCGCCCGTGCGCGACGCCCTTGTCCAGGACCTGCAGCAACTCCTCGACCACGATCCGGCGGCCCGGCGCGTCACCGTGGTGGGCGTCCACCAGATGCGCGTCGCGGTCCGTGGCCTGCGGAGCACCATCAGCTCGTACGCCGACGAGCTCGGGGCGGAGACCGCCGGCACCGACATCGACCCGGCCGCGCTCCTCGCCGAACTCAAGGAACTCGCCGCGGTGCTGGGCAAGGCCCGGGACATCCAGGTGGTCGACCAGCGACTCGGGGCGCTGGCAGCCGACTACCCCGAGGACGTCGTGACCGCACGGACCCGGCATCTCCTGCGCACCGAGTTGGACTTCGAGGAGCAGCGCGCGGGCGAACGCGTCACCGCGGCGCTGCTCTCCGACCGGTACCTCGACGTGGTCGACCGACTCCACGAGCTGGTCCGCGTCGCCGGCACCGGCCCTGCCGCAGTGGGGGGCGGGGCGTCGTCGAAGGGCGGTGCTCGGTCGAAGGGCGGTAGGAAGCGGCGCGAGGCCGAGGAGACACTGCTGCGCGGGGTGGACCGGCAGTTCTCCAAGTTCACCAAGGTCCGCACTCGCACCGAGCGCGACCTGGACTCCCTCGATCTGACGCTGGCCCAGCGGGAGGAACTCACCCACGTCGTGCGCAAGCGCGCCAAGGCACTGCGCCGCATCGTCAGTGCGGTTCCGAACACGGAGGACCTCACGGTGGCCCCGCTGCGTACGGCCTGCGACCGGCTGCACACGGTGCTCGGGGAGGTCCAGGACAGCGTCACCACCCGGCAGTGGATCCGGCGCATCGCGCGGCGGGCCGAGTTCGCTGGTGAGTCGACGTTCGGCCTCGGGGTGCTCTTCGAGCACGAGCGAGGGTTCTCCGAGCGCACCCTCGAGGGGTTCGAGAGCGACGCCGCGGCGGTCACGGCCGCCTATCGCGAACTGTCCGAGTCACGGCGTGCGGCACGGCGGCGCCGGAAGAAGAAGGACAAGAAGAACAAGAAGAAGGGCGGGAAGAAGTAGGACGGCCCGGCTCAACCCCCCGGGCTCGTACTAGTCGTCCTGGGCGTCCCAGGCCTCGTTGCGGGCCTTCGCCTTGGCCAGCGCCGCCTCGGCCTCGCCGCGCGTGGCATAGGGGCCCATCCGGTTGTCCCAGTTGGTCACCTTGCCTTGCTGCGCCTGACCTGTGGCGATGTCGTAGTACCACTGTTCGTCCGACACGGTGGGCCTCCTCGGTTCGACGGGACGGGCTTGTCACCTCGGACACTACTATCCGGGTCCGGACCCGCCACCGCGCGCCGCGGTGGCGCCTGCCGGGGATGGGGCGAACGAGCCGGCCTGTAAGCCGGATCCTGTGCCCTCCGCGGGCGGAGGGCGACGACCATCCATCTGGGCACTCCGTCACCGGGTACCTCGAGCGGTCCACCCGCGGACTCGGGCGAGCAGCCCTCCCGTGCATCGCTGCACACAATCCGCGCAGCCGCACCGCGAGCGGTGCGACCTTTGACCTTGCTCCGGGCGGGGTTTACCTAGCCGCCCCGGTCACCCGGGGCGCTGGTGCGCTCTTACCGCACCGTTTCACCCTTACCGCGCCCGCAGGCGCGGCGGTCTGTTTTCTGTGGCACTGTCCCGCGGGTCACCCCGGGTTGCCGTTAGCAACCGCCCTGCTCTGTGGAGTCCGGACTTTCCTCGGGCCGGGGCCTGGTCGCCTGTGGCGCCGGTTCCCCTGTCCGCGGCCGTCCGGCCGACTCGTTCGCCCCAGGGAGTCTAGTCGCCCGCGCGGGTCGGTCGGGGTGCGGGCTCAAACGAGGTGGGAGGTGTCGTTGACCAGGTGCACCGAGGTGGGCCCGTCGGAGTAGAAACGCACGTCGGAGACGGAGGCGAGATCCAGGTGCAGCCGGAACAGCAGTTCGTCACCGGCGCCCAGGCCCGCCCGGATCGCCAGTTTGATGGGGGTGACGTGGCTGACGACGGCGACCACGCCGCCGGGGCGGTCGGCGACGATGCGCCGCAGTCCCCGCTCGACGCGCGCCCGCACCACGGCGAAGCTCTCGCCGCCCGGGGGCGCGGTGGCGGTGTCGCTCAGCCATTGCGAGTGGAGGTCTGGATCCTGCTCGGCGGCCTCCCGGAAGGTGAGCCCCTCCCACCCCCCGAAGTCGGTCTCGATGAGGTCCTCGTCCACCACCAGGGGCACGCCGGCGGCGTCGGCGGCCCGCTCGGCGGTGCCCAGGCACCGGCGCAGCGGGGAGGAGACCACCGCGGCGAGATCCGGCAGTGCCGCGAGCCGGGCGGCGGTGCGCTCGGCCTGCGTGACGCCCAACTCGGTGAGCTCGGGGTCGCCCTGGCCGGAATAGCGCCGGTCCACCGACAGCGGGGTCTGGCCGTGACGGGCCAGGACGATCCGGGTGGGGCGCCCGGTGGCGCCGGTCCAGCCCGGCCCGCCGGTGGAGCCCGGTCCGCCGCTCACGAGTTGTCGGTGCGGACCACGATCACGCCGCACTCGGGGCAGTTCAGGACCTCGTCCGCGGGAGCGGACCGGAACGCCGAGACGGTACTCCGGTCGAGGTCCATGGCACACGCCGAGCAGCGGCCTCCGTTGAGGATCGCCGCCCCTCGGCCCGCCTCCGCGGCGCTACGGGTGTAGTGATCGAGGAGGTCGGCGGGAACGGTCTCCGCGTCGCGGGCCCGCTCGGCCATCGTCTCGGTCACCGCGTCCTCGAGCTCGGCGAGAGCGGTGTCCCGCAGCGTCGCGGCCATCCCGATCCGCGCGTCCAGGTCGGTGACGATCGCCCCGGAGTGGCGGACGTCGGCCTCCATGGCCTCGTGGCGTTCGCCCAGCTCGCCCAGCTCGCCCTCGAGGGCCTCCTGGCGACGGGCCAGCGAACGCAGCTCGTAGTCCAGTTCGGTGGCCTGCCGCTCGGACAGGCCGCCCTTGGCCAGCAGGTCGGAGTCGGCGGCCCGGCGCCGGCGCACGGCCTCCAGATCGGAGCGCAGCTTGGTGAGGGCGCGGTCGAGATCCTCGAGGTGGATCCGGGCACGGGCGACGGACTCGGTGGCGGCCCGCCGCTCGGCCTCCAGCTCGTCCAGGGTCGTCTGCTCGGGTAGCTGCGACCGCCGGTGCTCGAGACTCGCCAGTCGCAGGTCGAGGTCGGCGATGTCGACGAGTCGACGCTGGTCGTGGGGATCGGCCTTCATGGTTGCCAAGACTACCGCTGCCCGCGCGCTCCCCCGGCGGCCACCGTCCAGGGGTCGGTCCGCTGCTCGCAGACCGTCGCGGTGAGATCCGCCCCCTCCTCGAGCAGGGCCGCGGCCTGTGCGCACCACGGGAACTCCAGCGCCCAGTGCGCGGCGTCCACGAGCATCGGCCCGCCCTCACGAAGGTGCTCGTCCACGACGTGGTGGCGCAGGTCCCCGGTGAGGTAGACGTCGGCGCCCGCGGCGCGGGCCGCGCCCAGCAGGGAATCTCCGGACCCGCCGCACAGCGCGACGCGCCGGATCTCGGCGTCGGGATCGCCCGCGGCGCGGACCCCCCACTCGGTGGTGGGCAGGCGCTCGGCCACGAGCTCGGTGAACCGCGCCAGAGTCATCGGTGCGTCGAGTTCGCAGATCCGCCCGAGCCCGGTGTCCTCGAATCCGGGTCCGGGTCCGGCGTGGTTGACGAACACGTCCATCGCGGGCACCTCGTACGGGTGCCCGGCCAGGACGGCGCGCCGCACCGCGGACCGCAGTTCCGGCGGCGCGACGAACTCCACCCGGGTCTCGGAGACCTGCTCGGGCTCCCCGATGCTGCCGATGGTCGGGTCGGTGCCGTCGCCGGGGCGGAACCGGCCCGTGCCCCGGACGGAGAACGAGCACTCGGTGTAGCCGCTCATCCGCCCGGCGCCGGCGGCGAAGACCGCGTTCAGCAGGTCGTCGAGGTCGTCGTCGGGCACGGTCACCACCCACCGGTCGACTGTTCCGTCGCCGGTGGGGGCCAGGGGGCGGCCGGGGGTCAGACCGAGCGAGTCGGCGAGGGCGTCGTTGACGCCGGGTCGGGCGGAATCGGCGTTGGTGTGTGCGGAGTACAGCGCACAGCCGCCCGCGATGAGCCGGTGGAGCAATCGACCCTTGGGGGTGTCGGCGGCCACGGAGTGCACGCCGCGCATCAGCGGCGGGTGGTGGACCAGTAGCAGGTCGGCGCCCTCGGCGAGCGCGTGGTCGACCACTGCGTCGGTGGCGTCCACCGCCACCACGACCCGCTCCACCTCGACCGCCGGGTCACCGGCGACCAGTCCCACGCGGTCCCACGATTCGGCCAGCCGCGGCGGGTAGGCGTGCTCCAACAGGTCGATCACGTCGGCCAGGGTGGGCCTGCCGGTGGTCATGGTCGCTCCCCTTCCTGTTCACCCGCCGCGCCGCGATCAGTCCGTGCCGCGATCTGCCCGTGCCGCCATCTGTCCGTGCCAGGCTCCGACGAGTTCGTCCACCATCGTGCCCGGCCGCACGGCCAGTCGCAGGTAGGTGGCATCGAGGCCGGGGAACGTGTCGCAGCGACGGGTGACGATCCCCCGGCGCACGAGCCCGGTTCGGAACGCGACCGGATCGATCCCGGCCGGGGTGCGGACCAGGACGAACGGCGCGGCCGGCGGCACCACCACCTCGATCCCCGCGGCGCCGAGTGCGCGGACCATCTCATCCCGCTCGGCCGCGACCTGCACCCGCGCGGCGTCGAGCTCCGGGTCCGCCTCCGGACCGACGCATGCCCGGACGGCCTCCAGCTGGAGGGTGCCCAGGGGCCAGTGCGGCCGGTGCGCGGCCAGATCGGCCAACACCGACGGGTCCCCGACGGCGTACCCCACTCGCAGGCCGGCCAGCGCCCACGTCTTGGTCAACGACCGCAGCACCACGAGGCCCGGCAGGTCGGCGCCGGCCAGGGTGTGGGCCGCCTCGTCCGGGAGGATGTCGCAGAACGCCTCGTCGACGACCGTCACCCGTCCGGGCCGGGACAGCGCCGCCACGGCGGACCGGGGGTGCACCACCGAGGTGGGGTTGGTGGGATTGCCGACGACGACGAGGTCCGCCTCCTCGGGGACGAGGCCGGGATCGAGGTCGAACGGAACCGGCAGGAGGACCCGCTCCACCGGAACGCCGGCCCGTCGCAGCTCGAGCTCCGGTTCGGTGAAGGACGGGTGCACCACCGCCGCTCGCAGCAGGTTCCGGGCCGCGTGCGCGGCGAGCAGGTGGAACCCCTCCGAGGCGCCGCCCAGCAGCAGGACGCGGTCGCGTCCGACCCCGTGACGGGCGGCCACGGCGGCCACCGCGGCGTCGTCGTCGTCGACCCCCGGATATCCCCCCAGGTCGGCGAGGCGGGCCGCCAACCTGTCGCGGAGCCAGCCCGGCGGCCCGGACCCGCGCACGTTGACGGCGAAGTCCAGGGCGCCGGGGACCAGCTCGGCGTCACCGTGGTGTCGCAGCGCCGCCCACGACGCCTGGTCGGGGCCCTCTCCGGGTTGTTCACTCATTCCCGGAAGCGTAGGACGACCGCGCGCGCCGCGCGGCGCCGGACGGGCGGAGGGGCCCGCCCGGCGGACTCTGGGAGGATGGCGGCATGACCGACCGCCCGATCCTCCTGGTGGACCTCGACGGCACCATCACCGACTCCCTCGACGGCATCGCCAAGTCCCTCCACCACGCGCTCGGCGTGGTGGGCACGCGCTGGGACGACACCCGCGACATCCGTTCCATCGCCGGCCCGCCCATGGTCGACACGTTGACCTCGCTCGGCCTCGCCGGGTCCGACCTGGACCGGGCCGTGGCCGCCTACCGGGAGCGCTACGACGAGGTGGGGTGGCTGGAGAACGCCGTCTTCACGGGGATGGACGCGCTGCTCGACCGACTCGCCGTCGACGGTTACCGGATGGCGGTCGCCACGAGCAAGGACCAGGTCGCCGCGCGCCGGATCCTCGGGCACTTCGACCTGGCCGCCCCCTTCGAGTTCATCGGTGGGGCGGACATCTCCGTCGGCCGGATGGCCAAGGCCGACGTCATCGCGCACTCGCTCTCCGCGATGGGCGTCGACCCCACGCCCGTCGACGGCGGCGGGACCGGGCAGGTACTCATGATCGGCGACCGCGAACACGACATCGAGGGCGCCGCCCGCTACGGCGTCCCGACCGCGATCGTGCGCTGGGGCTACGGGCGGCCCGAGGAGTGGGACCGCGCCCACTGGTCGGCCGTCGACACCGCGGCGCTCGAGGAGATCATCCGTGGGTGGTGAGTCGCGGGTGCGGGTGGTGTTCGTCTGCACCGGGAACATCTGCCGCTCCCCCATGGCCGAGGTCATGGCCCGCCGGGCGTTCCACGACGCCGGGCTCGGCGACCGGGTGACCGTCTCCAGCGTCGGCACCGGCGACTGGCACGTCGGCAACGGCATGGACGCGCGCGCCGCGGCAGAGCTCGCAGCCCACGGCTACGACACCGGGCACGTGGCCTCGCAGCTGTCCCCCGGCGACCACGACGCCGACCTGGTGGTGGCCCTCGACACCGGCCACCGCGACCACCTGCACCGGGCAGGGGTCGACCCGGCCCGGATCCGGCTGCTGCGGTCGTACGACCCCCGCGCACACGAGCACGGCGCCGACGGCGCGGACGTGGCCGACCCCTACTACGGAGACGACAGCGGCTTCACCCGCACCCGCCTGCAGATCACCGCGGCCCTGCCCGGGCTGGTCGCCGAGGTGCGCGAGCTCACGGGGTAGCGGGCACACCTGCCCCGGGACCCGCCGCGCCGGGACGGATACCCTGGGAGCATGCGGATACTGCGGCGTTTCCTGACCCCGGGATGGGTGATCGGCGTCCTCGCCGCGGCCCTGTTCGCCTGGGCGTGCTTCGCGCTGCTCGCCCCGTGGCAGCTGGACAAGAGCGACGATCTCGACGCCCGCAACGCCCGCCTGGCCGAATCCGTCGAGGCCGAACCCGCGCCGCTGGCGCAGGTGGTGGACGGCCCGCAGGCCTACGCCGAGCGCGAATGGCGCCTGGTCACCCTCACCGGGGAGTGGCGACCGGACTCCGAGGCACTGCTGCGACTCCGGTCGGTGGACGGCGAGCTGGTCTACCAGGTTCTCACGGTGTTCGACCCCGTGGACGGCGCGGACATGCTGGTCAACCGCGGATACGTGCTCGTCGGGGAGAACAACGCGGTACCGGACTATCCCGCCGCCCCCGGCGGCGAGGTCGAGATCACCGCCCGGCTGCGGGTCACCGAGCCGGGCGAGGCCGAGCCCGTCCCGATGGCCGGACTGCCCGCCGTGCGCGTGGTGGACCCGGTCGTCATCGGCGACACCCTCGGACACGACCTCGTGTCGGAGGGCTACCTGCAGCTGGCCGGGGGCCAGCCAGGATCGCTCTCCCCCGCCCCGATCCCCGGCATCGAGAACGGCCCGTACCTGTCCTACGGACTGCAGTGGCTGGCCTTCGGCGTGCTCGCCCCGGCCGCGCTCATCTACTTCGCCTGGGCGGAGATCCGGGCCCGGCGTCGCGACGCCGAGGTCGCGGCCGCCGACGCCGACCAGGGGGCCGGGACACGAGATGACGACGCCACGCCCACCGCGGGGACCGACGCCCGGGGTGGCGACACCGATGACCTCGGCCGCGACGGCGGCGGCGATCCCGCGAACGGTGACGCGTCTGGCGGCGGCTCGGACGGCGGCGGCTCGGACGGCGGCGGCTCGGACGGCGGCGGCTCGGACGGCGGCGGCCGGGGAGCCACCGAGCTCGACGAGGCGTCCGCCCGTGAACGCGCGATGCGGGCCCGTTACGGCGACCGCAACGACGCCGAGCAGCGCAGGGCCTTCCGCCGAGCGGACCGCCTCCGGACCTGACCCGCGCCGAGCCCTCGGCACCGGGTGCGGCCGGTCGTCATCGGCCGGTTGTCATCGGTCGGTCTTCGTCATCGGTGCGCGCGGAGGGAATCGAACCCCCGACCGCTGGTGTGTAAGACCAGAGCTCTAACCGCTGAGCTACGCGCGCGTGCGCACCGACGCGTCGATCGCGCCGGTGCGGTCAGACTATCCCACCCGGGACAGCGCCCCACCCCGGGGCGCACGAGGGGTCCGGGGTGCCGCGATCACTTGCGGGGCATGCTGTTTTTCCGCAGGGCGAGCCGGCTTCCGGCCCAGTCCCCGAGCGCGGCGGTGCGCGTCTGCAGCATCCCCGCGGTCTGGGCGGACTCCGCGATCACTGCGGGCACCACATGCCCGTCGAGCCCCGTCTTGGGGGTGAGGACCCACACCGAACCTTCGTCCGCCAGGGGCGTCATGACGTCCATGAGTCGGTCGACCAGGTCGCCGTCACCGTCCCTCCACCAGAGCAGCACCGCGTCGACCACCTCATCGGTGTCCTCCTCCAGCAGCTCCGATCCGACGGCGTCCTCGACGGCCTCGCTGATCGACTCGTCACAGTCGGAATCCCATCCGACCTCCTGAACGAGCATGCCCTCCGTCAGTTCGAGCTGACCAGCTACCTGGTCCGCTCCGTCCTGCTGGTTCGCCGCGGCGACCACCGTGGTGTTCCTCCCTCTACTCCGTCGTGCTACTTCTCGGGTCTTTCGCTGACCAGGAACACTACCCGCGCACACCCGCCGGGGAAACGACTACCGCCCATTTGTCGGTGTGTCGGCTCACGCGACGGTGTCGCGCGTCACGCTTTGGGGCACAATCGGAACCGGTGGGCCTACGGTGGCCCGCCCCGAGCCCGACGCGATCCGCCCCACACCTGCGCACCGCGGCCCGGGCCCGACGATGTACCACGACATGTGGTGGCCCCACCGGGCGTCCACGGTACGAATCACAGAAGTGAGGACGATACGCATGAGCGGAAACGAAGGCCCACGGGACGGGACCGCCCCCACCAACGTTCCGATTCTCCGGGAAGGGGTCGCCTCCTACCTGGCGGACTCCGACCCCGAGGAGACCCAGGAGTGGATGGACTCGCTCGACGGCCTGCTCGCCGAGGCCGGCCCCGAGCGCGCCCGTTACCTCATGCTCCGTCTGCTCGAGCGGGCCTCCAAGCAGCGTGTTCCGCTGCCCGCCCTCACGTCCACCGACTACGTCAACACCATCCCCACGAGCCTCGAGCCGGAGTTCCCCGGCGACGAGGCGGTGGAGCGGACATACCGTCGGTGGATCCGCTGGAACGCCGCCATCATGGTCCACCGCGCCCAACGGCCCGGGATCGGCGTGGGTGGTCACATCTCCACCTACGCCGGGGCGGCCCCGCTCTACGAGGTGGGGTACAACCATTTCTTCCGCGGCAAGGACCATCCCGGCGGCGGCGACCACATCTACTTCCAGGGCCACGCCTCCCCCGGCATGTACGCCCGCGCCTACCTCGAGGGCCGGTTGCGGGAGCAGGACCTCGACGGGTTCCGGCAGGAGAAGAGCCATCCGGGGCGTTCACTCCCCTCCTACCCCCACCCCCGTTCGCTGCCCGAGTTCTGGGAGTTCCCCACGGTCTCGATGGGCCTGGGGCCGATCAACGCGATCTACCAGGCGCGGTTCAACCGGTACCTCCACAACCGCGGCATCAAGGACACGTCGCAGCAGCACGTGTGGGCGTTCCTCGGTGACGGTGAGATGGACGAGGTCGAGTCGCGCGGCGCGCTCCAGATCGCCGCGAACGACGCCCTCGACAACCTCACCTTCGTCATCAACTGCAACCTCCAGCGTCTCGACGGGCCGGTCCGAGGGAACGGGCAGATCGTCCAGGAGCTGGAGTCGTACTTCAGCGGCGCCGGCTGGAACGTCATCAAGGTGGTCTGGGGTCGCGAATGGGACGCCCTGTTCGACAAGGACACCGAGGGCGCGCTCGTCTCGCTGATGAACTCGGTCTCCGACGGCGACTACCAGACCTTCCGCGCCAACGACGGCGCCTGGATCCGCGAGCACTTCTTCGGCCGCGACCCCCGCACCGCCAAGCTCGTCGAGGACATGACGGACGACGAGATCTGGGCGCTGCGCCGCGGCGGTCACGACTACCGCAAGATCCACGCCGCGTACAAGGCGTCGCTCGAGCACACCGGCCGGCCGACGGTCATCCTGGCCCACACCATCAAGGGCTTCGGACTGGGCCAGAACTTCGAGGGCCGCAACGCGACCCACCAGATGAAGAAGCTGACGCTCGACGACCTCAAACTGTTCCGCGACAAGCAGCAGATCCCCATCACCGACGAGGAGCTGGAGGCCGATCCGACCCAGCCGCCCTACTACAACCCGGGGCCGAACTCGCCGGAGATCCGCTACATGCTGGACCGCAGGTCCGCCCTCGGCGGGCACGTCCCCGAGCGGCGCCAGACCTTCACCCCCCTGGCCGTGCCGGGCATCGACGCCCTGAAGTCACTCCGCAAGGGGTCGGGTAAGCAGGCCGTCGCCACCACCATGGCGCTCGTGCGGACGGCCAAGGAGCTCATGCGCGACGAGTCCCTGCGCGACCGTTTCGTGCCGATCATCCCCGACGAGGCCCGCACCTTCGGCATGGACTCGTGGTTCCCCACCCTGAAGATCTACAACCCGCACGGGCAGAACTACACCTCGGTGGACCACGACCTCATGCTGAGCTACAAGGAGGCCAAGGACGGCCAGATCATGCACGAGGGCATCAGCGAGGCGGGGTCCGTCGCCGAGTTCACCGCCGCCGGGACCGCGTACGCGACCCACGGCCAGCCGATGATCCCTCTGTACATCTTCTATTCCATGTTCGGGTTCCAGCGCACCGGCGACGGCATCTGGGCCGCCGCCGACCAGCTCGCCCGGGGCTTCCTGCTGGGCGCCACCGCCGGCCGCACCACGCTCACCGGCGAGGGCCTTCAGCACATGGACGGCCACTCCCCGCTGTTGGCCGCGACCAACCCGGGGATCATCTCCTACGACCCGGCATGGGCGTACGAGGTCGCCCACATCATGCGCGCGGGCATCGAGCGCATGTACGGCCCCGGCGCGGCCCACGAGACCGAGACCGACGGCATCGACCGCAACGTGTCGTACTACATCACCCTGTACAACGAGCCCGTCCCGCAGCCCGCGGAGCCCGAGGACCTGGACGTCGACGCCCTCCTGCGCGGTCTGTACCGCTTCCGCGCGGCGGAGGCCGGGAGCCACAAGGCCTCCATCCTCGCGTCCGGCGTGGCGATGTATGCGGCGGTCGAGGCGCAGAAGATGCTCGCCGACAAGTGGGACGTCGCGGCCGACCTGTGGTCGGCGACCTCATGGACGGAGCTCGCCCGTGACGGGTTCGAGTGCGAACGCCACGAGCTCCGCCACCCCGATCAGCAGCCGCGCATCCCGTTCGTCACCGCGGCACTGGCGTCGGCCGAGGGGCCGAAGGTCGCGGTGAGTGACTTCCAGAAGGCGGTTCCGGACCAGATCCGCGCCTGGGTCCCCGGGGACTTCACCGTCCTCGGATGTGACGGCTTCGGGTTCTCCGACACCCGGCCCGCGGCCCGCCGCTTCTTCAACACGGACGCCGAGTCGATCGTCGTGGCCGTCCTCGCGGGCCTGGCCCGCGAGGGGACCATCGACAAGACCACCCTGCTCGAGGCGGCGCGTCTGTACCGGATCGACGACGTCATGGCCGCCCCCCGAGCCGACGACGGACCCCGGAGTGGCGTGACAGACATGGCCGACCCCGGGACCGGGGAGAGGGACGCACAACCCGTCCGGCGACGCTCCGCGACGCCGCCGGACGATCGTCCCGTCTCCGATGCCCTGCTCAAGCGCATCACCCGGTACTCGGGGACCCTGTCGACCGAGGCGGTCCGCGCGTTGGAACAGGATCTGGCGTTCTTCGCCGAGTTGTCCGCCGACCAGCGGGCCGAGATCCAGCTGATCATCCAGAGTGCGGTGCGCGACTTCGTCACCTGGATGCGCAACCCCGAGGCTCCGCACACGGACACCATCGCGGGGTTCAAGTTGCTCCCCAAGGGGCTCGGCCAGGGGCTGACCCTGCAGCAGACGGTCCAGCTCGTCCGGTCGACGTGTGAGTACTTCGAGCTGGTGATGCCCCGGATCACCCACAACGAGCGCCAACGCGGACTCATGATCACCGCGGTGCTCAAGTTCGGCCGTGAACTCGGCTTCACCGCGGCGGCGGTCTACGCCGCCGCCGCGGAGAACCGGGGAGCCTGGGATACCCGGATGGAGGCGATGCTGGTCGACGCCGTGGTCCGCGGTGATCGTCATGCCGACCTCGCCTCCGGGGCCTCGGCCCTGAACTGGGACCCGACCACCGCGGCGACGGTGATCGTCGGCAGGCCCCGTGAAGAACTGGGGCTGGCGTCGGTGCCCGCCGCGCACAAAGCCGCGGTCGCGGCCGGCCGGCACGCACTGGCCGTGGTGCAGGGCGCGCGCCTCGTCGTCATCCTCTCCGGGGAGCTCGAGTCCTCCTCCGCGGTCCCGGCCGAAGTCCTCGACTCTTTCTCACCCGACGCGCCGGTCGTCGTCGGGCACACGGTGAGCTCCCTCGCCGAGGCCCCGGACAGCGCGACCGAGGCGCTCTCCGGGTCGGCGGCCGTCTGCGGCTGGCCCGGCGCCCCCCGACCGGTCGCGGCGATCGATCTCCTGCCCGAGCGGGTCCTCGCCGGCGACCGGGGCGCGGCGACGATGTTGGTCGACCGGGTCGTCACACCGCTGAGGGGCGCAGACACCTCGGTCGAGAACACCCTCCGGGCCTATCTGGACTCCGGTGGGCACGTCGAGGCGTGTGCCCGCGAGTTGTTCGTCCATCCCAATACGGTGCGATACCGCCTCAAGAGAGTGAGTCAAATCACCAAATTCGATCCACTTAACGCGAGGGATGCTTTTGTCCTGAGAATCGCCCTCGTCCTCGGGAAGTTCGCCGACCGAAGCACTCAGGAGTCCTAATTAGTCACTTCTGTAACAGGGTGTAACGAAACCGCACAGAATGCAGATGGACGACCAGCCAGCTCGCCATTTGTGGGAAGCGCACAAAATCCTGGCTGTGTTTCTGGCTTGGGGAACATCATCCTAAGAGGGGCCGGGCGTGTTCTCTGATACCCGTGCTTTGCCTTACTGCCCCTGGACAAGGGTCTCAGAAAGCCGGGATGCTCGCGCCCTGGCTCGAGTTGCCCGGTGCCTCGGACCGTCTCGACGAGTGGTCCGCATCGAGCGGACTCGACCTCGAGCGTCTCGGCACGACTGCGACCCTGCAGGAAATCACCGACACCGCGGTGACCCAACCGCTCGTCGTCGCCTCGGCCCTGCTCGGTGCCGCGGAGCTGCGCCGGCGCGGCCAGGTGCCCTGCGACACGATGGTGGCCGGCCACTCGATCGGCGAGATCGCCGCGCTGGCGATCGCCGGGGTGGTGTCGCAAGCCGACGCCCTGCGTCTGGCGTCCGTCCGCGGTGCCGCGATGTCCCGGGCGTGTGCCGAGCGCCCCACCGGCATGATCGCGGTGCTGGGCGGGGTCGAGGCCGATGTCCTGCTGTCGCTGGACACCGCCGGGCTGCAGCCGGCCAACCGTAACGGCGCGGGCCAGATCGTGGCCGCCGGCCCGCTCGAGGCCTGCGACGCCCTGGAGCAGAATCCACCGAGCCGGGCGCGACTGCGCCGGCTGGAGGTCGCCGGGGCGTTCCACACCCACCACATGGCCTCCGCCGTCGACGAGGTCCGCGACCTGGCCGACACGATCGAGGTCAACGACCCGGAGCTGACGCTGGTCTCCAACGCCGACGGCATGGTCGTCACCTCCGGTCGCGACGCCCTCGACAGGGTCGTCTCCCAGATCACCCATCCCGTCCGGTGGGACCTCTGTACGCAGACGATGCTCAAGTTGGGCGTCGACGCGTTCATCGAGCTGCCGCCCTCCGGCTCACTCGTCGGGTTGGCCAAGCGCATGATGCGTGACGTTCCCCGGTACGGCGTGACCACCCCCGAGGACCTCGAACTCGCCCTCGAGTCGGTCCCCGCACTCAGCGGCGCCTGACCGCTCCTCCCACCCCCGATCGTCGGCCCCGGCCGGCGATCGCGACCAGACCATCCGTCGCGCCCGCCGGGCACGGCACCACCCATCAGAAAGGGACACCACATGGCACGCACCGAGGCCGAGATCATCGCAGGACTGGCGGAGATCGTCGAGGAGGTCACCGGGATCGAACCCTCCGAGGTGACCCCGGAGAAGTCCTTCGTCGACGATCTCGACATCGATTCGCTCTCCATGGTGGAGATCGCCGTGCAGACCGAGGACCGCTACGGGGTTGAGATCCCCGACGAAGACCTCGCCAAGTTGCGTACTGTTCAGGATGCGGTCGACTACATCCAGAAGCTCGACCAGAGCTGACATCCGGCCCCGTGTGCCGGGGCGGGGACGCAGTCAGGGCCGAAGGTGCGGTCGGTGCACCACGTCGAGCCCGCGTCCCCTCCCCCACACAGGGCCCAACAATGATCACCCCGCTCACGGCGGGGTGCCGGGCGAGAGGTCCGGACCGGGACGGGGGTCCCGATCCGAACGCCGATCGCCCACAAGCCAGTCCGGGGGTCCATCGCAGGCGCGCTCTCCCTTCCAGGGACACGCGCCGAGGAAAGGACTGCACATATGACCATCACCAGCCCTGTTGACCAGAACACCCAGATCGACCCTCGAGATCCCGTCGTCCGGCTCGAGAACCTCTTCGACCCGGCTTCGCTCGAGTTCATCACCGAGCCCGACGCCTCCGGCGCCATGGCCGCGCGCGGCCTGATCGACGGCGAACCCACCATCGCGTACGCGACGGACGCCACCGTCATGGGTGGTGCCATGGGCCTGGACGGGTGCCGGCACATCGTGCGTGCCATCGACGTGGCGATCGACGAGCATCTGCCCGTCGTCGGCGTCTGGCACTCGGGTGGGGCGCGACTCGCGGAGGGCGTCGAGGCGCTGCACGCGGTCGGCCTCGTATTCGAGGCCATGGTCCGCGCGTCGGGCCACGTGCCCCAGATCTCCGTCGTGCTCGGGCCCGCCGCCGGCGGCGCCGCCTACGGCCCCGCGCTGACCGACGTCGTCATCATGGCGCCGGCCGGCAAGATCTTCGTCACCGGTCCCGACGTGGTCCGCTCCGTCACCGGCGAGCAGGTCGACATGGAGGGCCTGGGCGGCCAGGACGTGCACCACCGCAAGTCGGGGGTGTGTCACATCGCCGCGACCGACGAGCGTGATGCCCTGCACCGGGCGCGTCGTCTGGTGACCCTGCTGTCCGCGCAGGGCGAGTTCGACCCGCGTGCCCTCGAGGGCGATCACACCGATCTTGCGGGCCTGCTCCCCGACTCACCGAAGCGCGCGTATGACGTCCGTCCTCTCGTCCACGGGCTGCTCGACTCCTCGGAGCTCGATGGCAGCACCACCTTCGAGGAGCTGCAGGCCAAGTGGGCGCCCAGCATCGTGGTGGGCTTCGGCCGGATGTCCGGCCGCACCGTGGGTGTCATCGCCAACAATCCGCTGCGGTTGGGCGGTTGCCTCAACTCGGAGTCCGCGGAGAAGGCCTCGCGGTTCGTCCGGCTCTGCAACGCCTTCGGCGTGCCGCTGGTCGTGATCGTGGACGTCCCCGGTTACCTGCCCGGCGTCTCGCAGGAGTGGGACGGCGTGGTGCGCCGCGGCGCCAAGCTGCTGCACGCGTTCGCCGAGGCCTCGGTCGCCCGGGTCACGCTCGTCACCCGCAAGATCTACGGCGGTGCCTACATCGCGATGAACTCGCGCGCTCTCGGAGCCTCCGCCGTGTTCGCCTGGCCCGACGCCGAGGTCGCGGTGATGGGCGCCAAGGCCGCCGTCGGCATCCTCCACAAGCGCACCCTCGCGGCGGCTCCCGAGGACGAGCGGGAGGCCCTGCACGACCGTCTGGCCGATGAGCACGCGGCCATCGCCGGTGGCGTGGGTCGCGCGGTCTCCATCGGTGTGGTCGACGAGGTCATCGAGCCCACCGACACCCGCCGACGGATCGCCGAGGCGCTGGACGCGGCCGCGCACACCCGCGGCCAGCACAAGAACATCCCGCTGTGACCTGAATCCGGCCGGAATACCTCCGGCAGGATCCGCACCCGACGACTGCGCCCCCTCCCCGATCTGACGGGAGGGGGCGCAGTCGTGTCCCGGAAGGGCGCGGTGGCCACCCGCAGCCGGTGTCGGGTGCCGCATGCGCTCCGGGTGCCGGGTGCCGCCCGCCGCCAGCGTGTCGCGCACACGAGTCAGCGCCCGCCCCGAGAGCTGGGCGGGCGCTGTCCGGAGTGAGCGCGGGAGTGCGGAGGTCCGGCGGGTCAGCCGACCCGGGAGAGCCAGGTGACCTCGGCGGCGGCCGGGTGGCCGCGCAGCGGTTCGAGGGCGCGGTCCCAGGCGGTGCCGAGCTCGTCCTCCACCGCGGCATGGAAGGCGGCGGGACCGGCCTTCATGAGATGCCGGAGCCGGTTCTCGCTGAGCACCACGTCGCCACTGGCGCCCGTCTGCCCCCGCCACATCCCGAGTTCGGGTGTGTGGGAGAAGCGTTCGCCGTCGACGAGGTCGCTCGGGTCCTCGGTCACTTCGAAGGACAGCATCGACCACTTGGCCAGCGAATCGGCCAGACGCGCGCCGGTGCCGACCGGGCCGATCCAGTCGACGATCGCTTTGCGAGCGCCCGGCTGGGCCGGCTGGTCCTCCCAGCGCATGGCTGAGTTGGCGTCGAGCGTGGCTGCGAGAGCCCACTCGACGTGAGGGCATAACGCGGTAGGCGCGGCATGGATGAACACCACGCCGGTCGTCGTATCCGCGAGATAGTTATGGTCAGACATCACTTCACTCCCGACTCACTGAGGGACGTCTTCCCCAACGACCTCACGAAATCGTGTGAATGATGTTGCTTCTGTTGCTTGTAGTTAACACTGTGCCTGAAGTGATCGAATTACACCAGCGACACTTCTCGACTCTCAGCAAAGTTACAGCACGGTGATTCCCGCGCCCGGCACGAGTGCGGGCGTGTCGCGGGTGGCGGACTCACCCGCCGAGCGAGTCCTCTTCGCGCGAACGCCGGGTTGCCGCATCGACCACCCTGTCGGACAGTTCCGGCCACAGCGGCTTGGCCCAGTCGCCGAAGTCGCGGTCGGTGAGCACGATCAGCGCCGTGGAGATCTCCGGTTCGACCCACAGCAGGGTCCCGGACTGCCCGAAGTGCCCGAAGGTCGCGGGCGAGTTGTGCTGCCCGGTCCAGTGGGGATGCTTGGCGTCGCGGAGTTCGAAGCCCAGCCCCCAGGGGCACGGCTTGTGCATGCCGTACCCGGGCACGATCCCGTCGAGGCCGCGGAACTGTTCGGTCACGGCCTCCTCGAGGGTCTCGGTCGCGAGCAGCCGCGGGGCCACGAGCTCGCGGGCGAACGCGATGAGGTCGGCCAGGCTGGCGGAGGCCCCGTGCCCGGCGGAGCCCTCGAGCGTGGTGGACTCCATGCCCAGCGGCTGACACACAGCCTCGTGGAGGTAGTCGCCGAACGCGATCCCGGTGGCGTCGGCGATGTGGTCGGCCAGCACCTCGAACCCGGCCGAGGAGTAGATCCGCCGTTCCCCCGGCTCCGCGCGGACCTTGTCGCGGTCGGCGAAGTCCAGCCCCGAGGAGTGGGCGAGCAGGTGACGCACCGTGGACCCCTCGGGCCCCGCGGGGTCATCGAGGCCGATGGCCTCCTCCTCGACGGCCAGGAGCGCGGCCACCGCGACGAGGGGCTTGGTCACCGAGGCCAGGCGGTACACGCGGGTGTCGTCGCCGTGGACCGCGAGGGCGCCGTCGGGGCCGACCACCGCGGCCGAGACGGTGCCCACCGGCCAGTCCGTGACCACCGACAGCGCGGTGGAGAGCCTGTCTCGATCGAACTCGTCCGACATCGGTTCCTCCCTGGTTCGCCTGCGACCGGCGGCGCCGGTGTCCGTGACGGCCGCGCCGGTGAGGCGTGGCGGCCGTGCGAGCCAGTCTGTCAGGTCGTGTCGGGTGCCGCGGTCAGGTCCGCGGCACGTCGCGACGCCGAAAGCCGGCCAGCCCCACGGCGACCAGCACGACCGTCACCGTGAGGAGCACGGCCACGCCGATCGCGTTGACGGGGCCGACGGGCGCGGTGCCCACCGCGCCGAACGGGGACAGGCGCATCTGGTCCTCGTCGAGCCGGAGCGTGGGTCCCATGAGGGTGACGACGACGGCGAGGGCGAACGGCGCCCAGGCCAGGACCTGCAGTCTCGGGGATGCGCCGAACAGGCCGATCGAGATCGCGCCGAAAACCAGCGCGGCGGGCACATACCACGCCCCGGCGCCGATGATGCGTCCCGCCAGGTCCGGGTCGTCGAGCACGGCGGCGGCGGTGATCCCGAACGCGGCGGCGCCGGCGAGGACCACGACGACGGTGCCGACGGTGACGACCGCGGTGTGGGCGGCGAGCCACGACCACCGCGAACGCCCCGTGGACAGTTCCATCTCGAGTCGCCCGGCGGTCTCCTCGCCGCGCAACCCGGTCAGGGTCTGCAACGCGAACCCGGCCCCGAGGAATCCGCTGAACGCCACCAGCATCTGCACGATGGAATCGACCACGGTGCCCGAATCGCCGAGGAACACGGCGAGGTCGGGGTTGGACATCATCGTCTCGACCACCACGTTCATCAGCGCGCCGTACATGGCCATCAGTGCCACCACGCCGATCGTCCAGCCCGTCAGCGCGCCCAGGTGCTGGTGTACGGCGGTCCCGGTCCGGGACGCCCGCCACCGGGACGCGGTGGCGGGGCCGGTCCGGGCCGGGACCATCCCCTGGCCCACGTCGCGGCGCGCGGCGAGCCACAGCGCGGCCGCGGCGAGCCCGGCCGCGGCGACGACGGCGACGAACAGGGGCACCACGGAGGACTCGCCGAACGGCCGGGTCAGGCCGTGCCAGCCCAGCGGCGAGGTCCAGCTCAACCAGTTGCGGTTGACGTCGCCGATCCCGCGGGTGATCAGGGTCAGTCCGGCCACGGACATCGCCGCCGCCCACACGGTCCGGCTGTGGGCGAACACCTGCGCGAGGACGGCGGTGCCGGCCGCGTACACCCAGCCGGCGGCGACGATCGAGGCCACGTACAGCGCCGCGCCCGCGCGGTCGAGGTCGACGGTGAGGGTCGCCGCCCACAGCGCAAGGCCGAGGACGGTGAAGACCCCGACGACGACGACGAGGGCGGCCGCCGTCGGGGCGAGCCGGCCGACCCGGCCCGCCAGGAGCAGTTCGGACCGTCCGGACTCCTCCTCCTTGCGGGTGGCGCGCGCGGTCAGGGCAATCGCCATGACGGGGATGCCGAAGGCGACCATGAACGAGTACTCGTTCATCATCACGCCGCCGAGGGTGTCGAGCCCGGCCACCCGGCCGGTGAGCATGATCATCGACTCGCCGACCGAGGCGCCGTACGTGGCGAGTTCCTGCGGGGTGTCGTACAGGGCTGCGATCGACAGCCCGGTGACGAGGTACAGCGCGGCCAGGCCGAGGACCCAGGCGGCCGCGGCCCGCCACCCGGCGCGCAGGGCGATGCGTGCCAGCAGGCCGGTGTCGGCGAACGGCGAGGTCATCGCCGGTCCCCTGTCCGCTCCTCGCCCCCGGTGGCCGCACCGGCACCGGAGTAGGCGTTGAGGAACAGGTCGTCCAGGCTGGGCGGGGTCGCGGTGAGCGTGTGGATGCCGGCCGCGTGAAGGAGGCCGGTGACCTCCCCCAGCTGCGGGGCCGGCACGTGGCAGCGGACCTCGAACCGACCGTCGGCGGCCTCCTCGATCCGCAGGCCGTCGACCCCCGTCACGCGCCCGAGTGAACCCGGATCGGCGTCGGTGACGGCGTGGACCTCGGTCGTGGTGTGGCGCCGCAGATCGGCCAGCGTCCCCGAGGTGACGGTGCGGCCCTCGCGGATGATGCTCACACGGTCGGCGAGCGCCTCGACCTCGCCCATGATGTGGCTGGACAGCAGCACGGTGGCGCCACCGTCGACGGCCTCGCGGACGCACTCCTGGAACGTCTGCTCCATGAGCGGGTCGAGGCCGGAGGTGGGCTCGTCCAGGACGAGCAGCTCCGCGTCGGACGCCAGCGCGGCGATCAGTGACACTTTCTGTCGATTGCCCTTGGAGTAGTCGCGCGTGCGCTTGGTGGGGTCCAGGCGGAAGCGGTCGATCAGTCCGTCGCGCCTGTCGGGGTCGAGTCCTCCGAGCGCCCGGCCCAGCAGGTCGATGCACTGGCCGCCCGTCAGCCGCGGCCACAGGGTCACCTCACCGGGGACGTAGGCCAGCCGGGCGTGCAGCTGGACCGCGTCTCGCCACGGGTCGCCGCCGAACACCGTCACCCGGCCGGAGTCGGCGCGCATGAGCCCGAGCAGGATCCGGATCGTGGTGGATTTTCCCGACCCGTTGGGGCCGAGGAACCCGTGGACCTCCCCCCGGCGCACGTCCAGGTCGAGCTCGTCCAGGGCCCGGGCCCGGCCGAAGGTCTTGACCAGGCTCTCGACCCGCACCACGCTCTCGTCTTCTGAACGCATGACCAGCTCCTTCGTCCGATTACCCTGATCATCCCAGGGATCCGCGTCACAATGTGGGCATGCGCTCTCCCATGTCCGGCCACCGTGCCTTCTCCCCGTCGATCGCGGATCGCGTCACCAAATCGGTCATGACCGCTGCGGGGTTCCTGCCCGGCCGGCTGCTCCGAGTAGTGGGTGGGACCCCGAGGCGGCTGGACGGCCAGGTTCTCGACCCGCACTTCCAGGCCGGGCTCCGGGTCATCTCGATGACGTCCGAGGGTGAATACGAGGACCTCACCGTCGACAGGGCACGTTCGGCTGTCGAGCGGTCGGCGTTCACGGTCTCGGGCAAGAAGATCGACCTCGCCGTCGTCTCCGACATCGTCCTCCCGCTCGGCGGCACCGGTCCGGACCGGGCCGACCTGCCCGCTCGCCTCTACTCGCCGGTCGAGGGGGACGAGCCGCTGCCGGTGCTGGTGTACTTCCACGGCGGCGGCTGGGTGCTCGGCAGCGTCGACTCGCACGACGCGACCTGCCGC
Source organism: Dietzia sp. Die43 (assembly GCF_024519835.1). NCBI lineage: Bacteria > Bacillati > Actinomycetota > Actinomycetes > Mycobacteriales > Dietziaceae > Dietzia > Dietzia sp. Die43. The sequence continues at coordinate 41,625 of NZ_JALJRF010000023.1, forward strand.
TACATCGCACGGGCGGGCCGACTCAAGGTGATCAGCGTCGACTACCGGCTGGCACCGGAGTTCCGGTTCCCCACCGCCGCCGAGGACGCCCTCGCCGCGTTCCGGTACGTCCGCGACCACGCCGACGAATTCGGCGTGGACCCGACGCGCATCGCGGTGGGCGGTGACAGCGCCGGCGGCAACCTGGCGGCGGTGGTGTGCCAGCAGACGCGCGACGCCGGGGAGAAGATGCCGGACTTCCAACTGCTGTTCGTCCCCGCCACCAACATGTCCGCGCGGACCCGCTCGTACGAGCTGTTCGGCGACGGCTTCTTCCTCACCCGGGCCAACATGGACTGGTACGAGGAGACCTACATCCGGTCCGACGAGGACCGGCTCGACCCCCGCGCCTCCCCCCTGCTGGCGGAGGACTTCTCGGGACTGCCGCCCGCCCACGTGGCCACGGGCGGGTTCGACCCGCTGCGCGACGAGGGCGAGGCGTACGCCCGGAAGATGGCCGACGCCGGTGTCCCGGTCTCGCTGCGCCGCCACGATTCGCTGGTCCACCCGTTCGTCAACGCCGTCGGGGCCACCCCGCTCGCGCGCTCGGCACTGTCCGAGGCGGTGGGCGCGATGCGGATGGGGCTGGCGTACTGACCCCGGAGCGCGTGTTACCTTGTGATCGCCAGCGAGACCGATCGGTCGCGGGAATCCGGTGCGAATCCGGAACTGACGCGCAGCGGTGAGGGTGATGGCGGGGCACTATGCCACTGGGCCGCGAGGTCTGGGAAGGCGCTTCCGTCCAGGTGATCCCGAGTCCGAATACCGGCTGGCCCTCGCGGTGACAACCGCCAGGTCATCACCGGGCTTCGCGTTCCAGGCCCGCGACCTCGGAGCACACCCATGCGTTCTTCCACCCTGGTCGCCCTCGCCGGCGTCACCCTTCTCACCCTGACCTCCTGCACCGCCCACGACCCGGCTGCGATCGCCGGCCCGGGCACCGATCCGATCGAGAACTGCGGGGAGCAGGTCCAGCTCGACGCCCCGCCCGAACGGGTCGTCTCGCTCAACCAGGGCTCCACCGAGATCCTGTACGCCCTCGGCCTCGGCGACCGGATGGTCGGCACCGCCACCTGGACAGACCCGGTCCTGCCCGAGTTCGCCGAGGTGAACAGGTCGGTCCCCCGCCTGGCCGACAACGCGCCGTCGATGGAGGCCGTCCTCGACGTGGAACCGGACTTCGTCACCGCCTCCTTCGGCAGCACCCTCGGGGAGGGCGGGGTCGCCGCCCGCGAGCAGTTCCACGAACTCGGCGTGGGTACGTACCTCTCCCCCACCGACTGCGTGGGCAAGGTCGCCGACTCCGGGGACGGCGTCCGCGAGACCCCGCTCACCCCGGACCTGCTCTACCGCGAGATCACCGAGCTCGCCCGGATCTTCGACGTGGAGCAGGCCGGTGACGAGCTGGTGGCGGACCTCCAGCGCAGGCTCGATGAGGCCGCCGAGAGCGTCGATGCCCGCGGTGTCTCCGCGATGTACTGGTTCGCCAACTCCGAGTCCCCGTACCTGGCCGGCTGCTGCGGTGCCCCCGGCCTCATCTCGATCACCCTGGGCCTGGAGAACGCCTTCGACGACACCACCCAGGAGTGGCCGCAGATCAGCTGGGAGGTCGTGGCCGAGCGCGACCCGGACGTCATCGTCGTGGGCGACCTGACCCGCAAGAGCCAGACCGCCGAGACCGCGGAGGCCAAGATCGCCTACCTCGAGTCCAACCCCGTCACCCGGGAGATGGCGGCGGTCCGGGAGAAGCGGTTCATCGACATCACCGGCGCCGAGATGAACCCGTCGCTGCGCACGATCTACGGGGTGGAGACCGTCGCGGCGGGGCTCACCGAGCTGGGCCTCATCACGCCGGGGGCCGGCGCGCCGGACCCGGCCAACTGACCCGATGACCCTCGCACCCGAGAGGACCACCGCCCCGGTGGTCCCGGCGCCACCGCGCCGGCGGCCGGCTCTGCGGCGACCGTCCGCACTGGTCACCCTGTGGCTCGGTGGCCTGGGGCTGCTGGCGGTGTCGACGGCGCTCGTCATCACCATCGGCCCGTCCGGACTCACCGCCGCCGACGTTATCCAGTCCGCGCTGGCCCGACTCACGGGAGCCGACTCCGGGCTCACGCGGATCGAGGAGGGGATCATCTGGAACCTGCGGCTTCCGCGCACTCTCATGGCGGCCCTGGCCGGGGCGGGGCTCGCACTGTGCGGCGTCATCCTGCAGTCGCTGCTGCGCAACCCCCTGGCCGACCCGTACATCCTCGGCATCTCCTCGGGCGCATCCACCGGGGCGGTCCTCGTGGTGGTGCTCGGGGTCGGCGCGGGCGCGGTCGGGCTCACCACGGGGGCGTTCGTCGGGGCGCTCACCGCGTTCGGCTTCGTCCTGGTCCTGGCCTTCGCGTCCGGCGGGACGCCCGACCGGGTGGTGCTGGCGGGGGTCGCGGCGACCCAGCTGTTCTCCGCGGTGACCTCGTTCGTCGTCTACATCGCCGCCGACGCCGAGCAGACCCGCGGCGTGCTGTTCTGGCTGCTCGGCTCGCTGGCCTCCGTCCGCTGGTCGGACGTGGCGGTGTGCGGCGTCGTGGTCCTGCTCGGGCTGGTGGCGTGCCTGCTGCACACCTCCAGCCTCGACGCGTTCACCTTCGGCCAGGACGCCGCGGCCGCCCTCGGCGTCAACGTGGCCCGCACCCGGCTGGTGCTCATGGTGGTGACGGCGCTCGTCACGGCCGTCATCGTGAGCACCTGCGGGGCGATCGGCTTCGTGGGTCTGGTGCTGCCACACGCCGCGCGAGCCCTGGTCGGCGGCCGGCACCGGGTCCTCGTCCCGACGGCGGCGCTGATGGGCGCCGTGTTCGTCGTGTGGATCGACGCGGTCTCCCGCACCGTGATCGCGCCCCAGGAGTTGCCGATCGGGGTGGCCACCGCACTCATCGGCGTCCCGGCCTTCGTCGGGCTCCTCCTCCGCCGGGGACACGGCCGATGACCGCCGCCCCGTCGACCCTCGAGGCTCGAGGCGTCTCGTGGTCCGTGCGCGGCCGGACCATCCTCGACGACGTCACCGTAGCTCCCGCCCCCGGCACAATGGTCGGGGTGCTGGGGCCGAACGGATCCGGCAAGTCGACGCTCCTGCGCATCCTGACGGGCGTGCTCCGGCCCGACACCGGATCGGTGCACCTCGACGGCACGGACATCCGATCACTCCCCCGCAAACGCCTGTCCCGGCGCCTGGCACTGGTGGCGCAGGAGGCGACCACCGACCAGAACCCCACGGTCCGGGAGGTCATCGAACTCGGCCGCATCCCCCATCGCGCGGCCTGGTCGGGTCCAGGTCCCGGGGACGACGGGGTGGTGCGGCGCGCGGCGGCCACGACCGGCCTCGGCGACCGCCTGGACCAGCGGTACGCGACCCTGTCCGGCGGCGAGCGGCAGCGGGTGCAGATCGCGCGGGCCCTGGCCCAGGAACCCGGTGTGCTGGTCCTCGACGAACCGACCAACCACCTCGACATCCGCCACCAACTCGACCTGCTGGCCCTGGTCCGCGCCACCGACACCACGGTGATCGCGGCCCTACACGATCTCACCCTGGCGGCCACGTTCTGCGACCATCTGATCGTATTGTCCGGTGGGCGACTCGTGACCGGCGGCGCGCCCCACGAGGTGCTCACCGCCGACCTGATCCGGGAGGTGTACGGAGTGGAGGCCGAGGTGACCCACGACGGGCGGGGGGCGCATGTCCGCTATCTCGCGCGCTGACCCCCACCCGCACCGCGCGTCGTGCACGCGCCGCCGCGGTGACGGGTACGCGCTTGCCGCCCGCGCGGCGGGCATCGCGGCCGGGTTCGCCCTCGATCGCCTCGTCGGCGACCCGCGACGGTTCCACCCCGTCGCGGGCTTCGGCCGGGTCGCGCTCGCCGTGGAGTCGCGGCTCCTCCGGCCCGGCCGGACGCCCAACGCGCAGCGGGCGGCGGGCCTGCTGTTCACCGGCGTCCTCGTGGGGGGCACCGCCGCTGCAGTGACGGGCGTCGGACGTCTCGCCGGACGGAACCGCGTCGCGGCAGTGGCGTGGGACGCGGCCGTGGTGTGGTCGTGCCTGGGCGGGTCCTCGTTGCTCGCGGTCGCGGGGCGGCAGGGTGACCTGCTCGCCCGGGGCGATCACGCGGGTTCCCGGGACCTGTTGCCGTGGTTGTGCGGACGGGATCCGGCCGCGCTCGGCCCGGAGGATCTCGCGCGGGCTGTCGTCGAATCCGTCGCGGAGAACACCTCCGATGCGGCGGTGGCGACGCTGTTCTGGGCCGCGGTGGCGGGTTCGCCCGGCGCCGCCGTCCACCGCGCGGCCAACACGCTCGACGCGATGGTGGGTCACCGTTCGGAGCGGTACCGCCACTTCGGCACCGCCGCGGCGCGGTTCGACGACGTGCTGGGGTTCCTGCCGGCCCGGGTGGCCGGCGCGCTCGGGGTGGTCTGCGCCCCGACCGTGGGCGGGAGTCCCGCCGGGGCCCTGCGGGCGTGGCTCCGTGACGCACCGGCGCACCCGAGCCCGAACGCCGGGGTCGTCGAAGCCGTGTGCGCGGGCGCCCTGGGGGTCCGGCTTGGCGGGCCCACGCCGTACCCGTACGGCGTGGAGGACCGGGCGGTCCTCGGTGACGGCCGGTCGGTCCGGGACGACGACATCCGCCGCGCGATCCTCCTGCACGACCGCGTCCAGGTGGGCACCGTCGCGCTGGCCGTGCTGGGCGTGGTCGTGCGTCGCGCCGTCCTCGGGCGTAGCCGGGCCACGAAGCGCGGGTGGTCGGCTCCGCCGAGCCGGGGTACCTGCACCGCACGCGGACGCGGTGTGCCTATCCTGAGGGCGTACTGCTGACATCCGGAACGAGCAGGGGAAGACCGGTGGGAATCCGGCGCTGACCCGCAACGGTGTGTGGCCACTTTCGTGACCGCGAGCCCGATTACCTGCCCGGATGTTCGCGACTCCGAGTACATCGCCGAGGTCTGCGATCCGGGGTCCTGTCAGGTGACGTGGTGTCGTCGTCGACTCCTACCCTCCTGCGGGTCTCACGTGTCGTCGACCGCACGACACGATCCGAGGACTGATCATGTTCCGTCGCCACCCCAGAATCACGCTCGCCACCCTCCTCGTCGCGGGGGTCGCCCTCACCGGCTGCTCCCGCGGCGAGGCGCTCGCGGAAGGCGGCCCGGTCGAGTCGTTCGCCGACCCTGTGACCGTCACCAACTGTGAGCGCGAGACCACCTACACCGCTGCGCCCCGGCGCATCATCTCGATGAATGACCACGTCACCGAGACCCTCATCCAGATGGGGGCCGGCGACCGGATCGTCGGCATGGGCTACGGCGAGCAGGACGATGTCCTGCCGGAGGTCGCCGAGCAGTTCGAGGCCATTCCGTCCCTCTCGGAGGAGTACCCCACCTGGGAGCAGATCGTGGACCTCGAGCCGGACCTCGTGGTGGCCGGGATGCGCAGCGCCTTCGACGACAAGGAAGGCCGCAGCCGCGACGCCCTCGAGACCGCGGGGATCCACACCTTCCTGTTCTCCGAGTACTGCGGAGAAGGCTTCGGCGACCTGTCGATGCTCGAGACCGACTTCTCCCAGCTCGGCCGGATCCTCGACGTCGAGCCGGGGGCACGGGACCTGACCGACCGGATCACCGGCGAGATGAGGGAGATCCGAGAGACGCTCGATGCGTCGGGTGTCACCGGCACCCCCACGTTCTTCTACGACGGCGGCGAATCAGAACCGACGACGATCGGCGGCGTGGGCATCGGACAACTGATCGGCGAGTACGCGGGCGCGGACAACATCTTCTCCGAGGGCGACCGCCCCTATCTCACGTCCACATGGGAGATCCTGGGCGAGCGTCAGCCCGAGGCGATCGTGGTACTCGACTACGGCGCCACCAGCGCGGAGGACAAGATCGCCTACCTGCGCGCGCAGCCCATCATGTCCACGACGCCGGCGATCCGTGAGAACCGCATCGTGGTGGTCCCGCTGTCCGACTTCTTCGAGAGCTCGCGGATGACGACCTCCACCGAGACCATCGCCCGTGAGCTGCACCCGCACGCGTTCGGGCAGTGACATGACGACCGTCGCCGAGAACACCGGCGGGCGCGTTGACCGCGCCGGCACGGGCATCGATCCCCGCCCCGGCTCCGGGCGCATCGCCGATGCCCCGCCCACCGGGCGGCGGTCGCTGTGGCTCATCTGTCTCCCGCTCGTGGCGGTGCTCGCGATGACGATCGCGGCCGGGGTCTCCCTGGGCTCGGTGTCCATCCCGATCGGGGACGTGTGGGCGATCGTCGCGCACCGCCTGGCGCCGGGGGTCTTCGACCCGTGGTGGACCGACGCCCGCGAGGCGATCGTCCTCGAGTCGCGACTGCCCCGGGCGCTCATGGCGGCGGCCGTGGGCGCGTCGCTGGCCGTGGCGGGTGGCGTCGCCCAGGCGGTCACCCGAAATCCTCTCGCCGACCCGTATCTGCTCGGCGTCTCCTCGGGCGCGGGCTTCGGCGTCGTGGTGCTCACGGTCCTCGGCGTGGGCGCCGGGATGTGGGGCGTGTTCACCCTGCCGATCGCGGCGTTCCTCGGCGCGCTGCTCCCGCTGGCGGGCGTCGTCCTGGTGGCCCGCCGCGCCCATGACACGACCGCCATCGTGCTGGTCGGGGCGGCCATGACGATGGTGTTCGGTGCGCTCAACACGTTCACGTTGCTGGTCCTCGGCGACGACCATCAACTCGGTACCGTCATGCGTTGGCTCGCGGGCGGGTTCGGTGACGCCGGGTGGACCATGCTGTGGGCGCCCGTTGCTATCCTCGCCGTCGCCGGCACGGTGGTGATCCTGTGCAGCCGCCACCTCGACCTGCTTCTCACCGGTGACGACGGCGCCACCGCGATGGGCGTGAACGTGCCCCGGTTCCGGGTGCTCATGCTGCTGCTCGTCTCCCTGCTCACCGCGGGCGCGGTGGCGGTCTCCGGGACGATCGGCTTCATCGGCCTGCTCATCCCCCACCTCGCGGGGTTCTTCACGGGCCGCACCGCGGCGCGCCTGCTTCCCGCGGCGGCCCTGCTCGGCGCGGTCGCGTTGGTGCTGGCCGACCTCGCCGCCCGCGCGGTGAGCGAGGGCACCGAGCTGCCGGTGGGCGTGGTCACCGGCGTCGTGGGCGGCCCGGTGTTCCTGCTGATGTTGTGGCACCGCTACGGGAAGGCGTCGCGATGAGCACCCTCTCCGCGCACGGCGTCTCCGCCCGGCTCGGCGGTCGGCGGATCCTCCACGGTGTCGACCTCACGGTCGCGCCCGGGCGGGTCACCGCACTCGTCGGCCCGAACGGCAGCGGCAAGACCACGCTGCTGCGCACCTGCTATCGCGCGCTGCCGTCCGCCGCGGGGATGGTGACGCTCGACGACGCCGACATCGCCTCGCTGCGTCGCCGCACGCTGGCCCGCGCGGTGGGGGCCAGTACGCAGGAACCGGTCTCGTTGGGCGGCATCACGGTCCGCGAGTCGGTGCGCCTGGGCCGGACGGTCACACGGGGACTTCTCGAGCCCTTCGGCGCCGACGACGCGGCGGTCGTGGAGGATGTCCTCGCCCGGGTCGGGTTGACCGAGCTGGCCGAGCGAGACGTGGTGGCACTGTCGGGCGGCGAGAAGCAACGCGTGTCGATCGCGCGCACCCTCGCCCAGCGGCCCGAGGTGCTCCTGCTGGACGAGCCGACCAATCACCTCGACCTGCACCAGCAATTGTCGGTTCTACGCCTGCTCCGCGAGTTGGCGGCCGACGGGCTGGCGGTGCTGCTCACGATCCACGATCTGCGGATGGCCACCGAGTACTGCGACGTCATCGCGGTCCTGCACCGCGGTCACCTCGTCGCGACCGGTGCGCCGGAGCAGGTCCTGGACGCCGCGGTGCTGCGGGAGGTGTTCGGGGTGCGTGGCGAGGTGCGGGCGGGGCCGGACGGCCGCCGCACGCTCGACGTGGCGGGGCTCGCCGATGCGTGACGGGACCGTGGGTGACGACGGCGACGACGACGAGCTCCGCGCCCCCGAGACCGTGACAGCCGCGTACTCGGGCGTCTCGGACCTCCTCGGCGACTTCGTCCGCACCATCGAACACGGCCCGGAGGTCCTGCCCGGATCGGTGCTGACGGACCCGCGGTGGCTGGCCCGGCGGGTGGAGGACACCGGCCGGCGCTGGAACCATGGCGATCCGCGGGTGAATGGCACGCTGTGGTGGTACTCGGCCAGTTCGACGCTGGTGGCCGCGCCGCTGGTCATGCTGCTCGCGATCGGCCGCGCGCCCGATCCCCGACCGCAGCGGCTCTCCGTCTCGCTGCAGCCGAACGGCTATCTCCACTCGGCGCTGTCGGAACACCTCCTGCCGTCGACCGCGGCCTACGCCGACGCGCTGCTGGAGGCCCACGGCGAGGTGATCGCCGCCCTCGCGGAGGTCTCGGGCGCAGCACCGCGGGCGCTGTGGGCGATCGCGACCGACTCCATCGCGAACCGCGCGCTCGAGGCGGGTCGCGCGGCGGGCGACCCGAATCGCGGCTCCGAGCTCGCACACGCCGTGTGCCGCCCGCCGCTGCTACCGGCTCGGTACATCGATGTGGAGGGCCCCGAGCGGACCCGCCGGTTCGTCCGCCGCAGCTCCTGCTGCCTCATCTATCTGGCCACCGACGGCGGCACGTGCGCGAGCTGCCCGCGCCGTGCCCCGGAGGACCGCCGAGCCGAGCTCGTCCGTCGGACGTAGTTTCGCGATCCGCGCATCCGCGACCACTCGTCGAGGGCGGACCCGGCCGGCCGACTACCCACAGCTCGCTCCGGCGGACAGCTGCCCTGCCAGCCCGGCGACCGCCCCGATCACGGTGATCGCGGGCGGCGCGACCTGAGCCTCGGCCGCCTGCCGCGCGATCGTCGCCAGCGTCCCGTGCAGGACGCGCTCCGCCGGGGTGGAGCCGTTCTCGACCAGCACAGCCGGGGTGTCCCCGGGCATCCCCTCGGCCAGGAGTTCCGCGGTGATGGCGGGCAGGGTCGTGACCGCCATGAGCAACACCAGCGTGGTCCCGGACCTGGCGAGCGCGCCGTAGTCGAGGGTCGAGTGCGGGCTGTCGGGCGGGACGTGCCCGGAGATCACCGACACGCCCTGCGAGAGTCCGCGGTGGGTGGCCGGGACGCCGGCGAGGGCCGGAACCGACAGGGCCGAGGTGACGCCCGGGATCACGGTGACGGGCACCCCGGCCGCGGTGCACGCGAGGTGCTCCTCGGCGCCGCGGCCGAACAGGAAGCTGTCGCCGCCCTTGAGTCGGACGACGGTGCGCCCGCGCCGCGCGTGCTCGACGAGGATCCGGTTGATCTCCTCCTGCGGGGTCGCCGGACCGAAGGGCACCTTGCCCACGTCGATCACCTCGATGCCGGGGTCGAGCTCGTCGAGGATCGACACCGGTCCCAGGCGGTCGGTCACCACCACGTCGGCGGTGCGGACTGCGTCGAGGCCGGCCACGGTCATCAGCCCCGGGTCCCCCGGCCCGCCGCCGACCAGCACGACCCGGCCCGCGCAGTCCCGCGCGACCGTGGCGCCGGCGCTGTCCTTCCCGCCGGTCGTCCCGGCCGTCGCCCCGGCGGTGTCCTTCTCAGCCGTCATCGGGCCGTCGTCCCTTCTCCGCGTCGCAGTAGATACACGTCCATCACCCAGCCGTGCTCGTCGCGCAGCCGCTCGCGGTGCGCGCGCAGGTCCGGCAGGACGTCGCCCACGCGGCCCGCGACGAGCGTCTCGCCGGCGTCGCCGAGGTTCCCGCCCCACCAGATGTGCCAGTCGGCCAGGTCATCGAGCGGCAGATCGCCGTTGAGCATCACCACCACGTTGTCGGCGCCGGCGGCCACGACCTCGCGCAGCCGGCGGCCGGTGGTCACGGTGACCGTGCCGCCGATCTCGTGCAGGACCAGACGGTGGCGCGCGGCCAGAACCTGGAGCGCGGAGATCCCGGGCACGACCTCCACCTCCAGGTCCAGCGCACCGCGCTCGGCGATCCGGTCGAGGATCCTCAGCGTGGAGTCGTAGAACGCCGGGTCGCCCCACACGGGGATCGCCACATCGCCGGGCCGGGAGGCCACGACGCGTTCCCAGGCCAGGGAGCGGGCCTCGTGCCAGTCCGTCACCACCCCGCGATACCCGGCGTCGGAGGAGGTCGACGACGACGAGCGGTCCCTCTCCGGATCGGGCACACCCACCAACTCGACGCCCGGCGCGTGGCGGGCGAGCAGCTGCGCGCGGAGATCGACCAACGGGTCGGCCGGGCCTTTGACGGCCGCGAGGGCGTAGTCGCTGGCGCGCAGGGCCCGGGCGGCCTCGACCGTGATCTGGTCGAGCCCGCCCGAGCCGATGCCCACGACCCGCACCCGCCTGCGGCCGGTGGGGAACTCAGTCACCGTGGGACTCCTCGAGATCGCCCTCCACATCGAGGTAGACCTGCCGCATCCGGTCCATGATGCCCGCATCGGGCTCGGCCCACATCCCGCGGTCGGCGGCCTCGGAGAGCCGCTCGATCATCCCGCGCAGCGCCCACGGGTTGGACCGGCGCAGGAACTCCTGGTTGGTCTCGTCCAGGACGTACTCGCGGGCGAGCGAGTCGTACATCCAGTCGTGGACCACGCCGGCGGTCGCATCGAACCCGAAGAGGTAGTCCACCGTGGCCGCCAGCTCGAACGCCCCCTTGTAGCCGTGCCGCTGCATGGCCGCGATCCACCGCGGGTTCACCACTCGCGCGCGGAACACCCGCGTGGTCTCCTCCGCCAGCGACCGGGTGCGGACGGCGTCGGGCGTGGTCGAGTCGCCCACATAGGCGCGCGGCTCGGCGCCGGTGAGGGCGCGGACGGTGGCGATCATCCCGCCGTGGTACTGGAAGTAGTCGTCCGAGTCGGCGATGTCGTGCTCGCGGGTGTCGATGTTCTTGGCCGCCACCGCAATGCGCCGGTAGTTGGTGCGCATGTCGTCGGCCGCGGGGACTCCGTCGAGGTCGCGGCCGTAGGCGTACCCGCCCCAGCGGGTGTAGACCTCGGCCAGGTCTCGGTCGTCGCGCCAGTTGCCCGCCTCGATGGTCTGCAGGATTCCCGCCCCGTACGAGCCGGGCGCGGAGCCGAAGATCCGGGTGGTGGCGCGGCGTTGATCCGAGTGCTCGGCGAGGTCGGCCCGCGTGTGGGCGGCGACGAAGTTGTGTTCGTCGGGCTCGTCCAGCTCGGCGACCATCCGCACGGCGTCGTCGAGCATCCCGATGACGTGCGGGAACGCATCGCGGAAGAAGCCGGAGATGCGCACGGTCACGTCGACGCGCGGGCGGCCCAGTTCCTCGGACGGGACCACCTCCAGGCCCGTGACCCGGCGGGAGGCCTCGTCCCACTCGGGGCGGACGCCCAGCAGGGCCAGGACCTCGGCGATGTCGTCCCCGGAGGTGCGCATGGCCGAGGTGCCCCAGATCGACAGCCCCACCGAGCTCGGGTACTCACCGGTCTCGGCGACGTGCCGGTCCAGCAGCGAGTCCGCCATGGCCTGACCGGTCTCCCACGCCAGCCGCGACGGGACGGCGCGCGGGTCCACCGTGTAGAAATTCCGGCCCGTGGGCAGCACGTTGACCAGACCCCGCAGCGGGGATCCCGAGGGCCCGGCCGGGATGAACCCGCCGTCCAGGGCGTGCATGACGGCGTCCAGCTCATCGACAGTGGCGGCCAGTCGCGGCACCACCTCGCGGGCGGCGAACTCGAGCACCTGCGCGACCTCGTCGTCGTCGCCCTCCGGCGCGCCGTCACCCGCGCCGCCGTCACCCGCCCCACCCGCGGTGAGGCCCGCGGCGGCGAGAACGTCGGGCACCGCGGCGACGTCCCACTCCCGCGCGTCCATGCCCTCGACCAGCGCCTTGGCCAGCGCCTCGACGCGGTCGACCTCCTCGGTCGGCGCGCCCTCGGCCAGCCCGAGTGCGCGGCGCAGGCCCGGAACCGCCCCGGACTCGCCGCCCCACACCTGCGAGGCCCGCAGGATCGCCAGCACCAGGTTGACGCGCGCCTCGCCCGCGGGCGCCTGGCCCAGGACGTGCAGGCCGTCGCGGATCTGGACGTCCTTGATCTCGCAGAGCCAGCCGTCGACGTGGAGCAGGAAGTCGTCGAACTCCTCGTCCCCGGGCCGTTGCTCGAGGCCCAGGTCCTCGTGCATGTGCGCGGACTGCATGAGCGTCCAGATCTGCGCGCGGATGGCCGGGAGCTTGGCCGGGTCCATCGACGCGATGTTCCCGTACTCGTCGAGCAGCTGCTCCAGGCGGGCGATGTCCCCGTACGACTCCGCGCGGGCCATCGGCGGGACCAGGTGGTCGACGATCGTCGCGTGCGCACGGCGCTTGGCCTGCGCGCCCTCGCCGGGGTCGTTGACGAGGAAGGGGTAGATCAGCGGCAGGTCGGCGATCGCCGCGTCGGTGGCACAGTCCGCCGAGAGCGCGGCGTTCTTGCCCGGCAGCCATTCGAGCGAGCCGTGTTTGCCGATGTGCACCAGCGCGTGGGCGCCGAAGCCGCGGGCGAGCCAGCGGTAGGCGGCCAGGTAGTGGTGGGACGGCGCGAGCTCCGGGTCGTGATAGATGGCGACCGGGTTCTCGCCGAACCCGCGCGGCGGCTGGATCAGCAGCACCACGTTGCCGGCCTGGATGGTGGCCAGGACGATCTCTCCGGCGTCGTTGACGAACAGCTCGCCCGGCGCGGGCCCCCACGCCTCGACCATCTCCGCGCGCAGCGCCTCGGGCAGGTCCGCGGTCCAGCGCAGATAGTCGTCGGTGGAGATCCGCACGTGGCTGTCGGTGAGCTGGGCGCTGGTGAGCCACTCCTCGTCCTGCCCGCCCGCGGCGATGAGCGCGTGGATCAGGGCGTCGCCGGCGGCGGTGTCGTCGGCGTAGTCCCCGGCTGTGTCCAGGAACCGGGCGATGGGGCCGTCGTCCGGGCCCAGGTCGTAACCCTCGTCGCGCATCCGGCGCAGCAGGCGGATGGTCGAGACCGGGGTGTCCAGACCGACGGCGTTGCCGATGCGGGAGTGCTTGGTCGGATAGGCCGACAGGACCAGCGCGACCTTGCGGTCGGCGGGCGCCACATGGCGCAGCCGCGCGTGGGCCACGGCGATCCCGGCGACACGCGCGCACCGCTCGGGATCGGCCACGTAGCGGGGCAGTCCGTCGGCGTCGATCTCCTTGAACGAGAACGGCGCAGTGATGATCCGGCCGTCGAACTCGGGGATCGCGATCTGGTTGGCGGAGTCCAGCGGGTTGACGCCGTCGTCGGAGGCCGCCCAGTCCTCGCGGCTCCACGTCAGGCACAGGCCCTGCAATACGGGAATGTCGAGCGCGGCGATGCGCTCGACGTCCCACGTCTCGTCCTCGCCGCCCGCGCTCACCGTGCCGGGAGTGGTGCCGCCGGCGGCGAGAACCGTCACGACCAGCGCATCGAGAGTGCCAAGGGCGTCGAACAACTCGTCGGGGGCCGAGCGCAGGGAGCCGGCGAAGACCGGCACTCCCACCGCGCCAGCGGCGTCGATCGCGTCGGCCAGCGCGTGGGCGAACCCGGAGTTCCCGCTCACCTCGTGGGCGCGGTAGTAGAGCACGCCCACGCGGGGCAGGCCGGGGGCTTCCGTCGTGTCCGGCCGCGGCGGCATACCCCACACCGGCACGTTCTCCGGCGGCTCGAACCCGGCGCCGGTGAGCAGCACGGTGTCGGCCAGGAACGCGTGCAGCTGCGCGAGGTTGCCCGGGCCGCCCTCGGCGAGATAGCGGTGCGCCTCGGCCGCGATGCCGATCGGGACCGTGGACAGCTCCATCAGGTCGGCGTCGGGGGTCTGCTCCCCACCCAGGACCACTACCGGGACGCCCGCGCCGAGCACGGCGGCGAACCCGGCCTCCCAGGATCGTCGGGAGCCGAGAATGCGGACCACCACCAGGTCGGCGCCGTCGAGCAGTGCGGGCAGATTCGCCTCGACGTCGAGTCGAGACGGGTTGCCGAGCGCCCATGCGGCGCCGGAGGCCCGGGCGCTGAGCAGGTCCGTGTCGGAGGTGGACAACAGGGTGATGCGGGGCACGTCTGAGCGTGCCGAGGCGTCGTCAGGGGACGCCGAACGCCGGTCGGGGCGCATGTTCTTCTCCAAACCCTCGTGGAACATGTCGCCGTGGCCGGTCTCCTGGCTTTCGCATCGACGCCGTGCGACCGACCTTCCCGGACCCGTGGATCCAGTGGTCTCCGACCCGTGAGGGACGGACGAGGGCCGCGTGACTCCGCGACTACAGTGGCGAGGGCCGCGCCGGCTTTTCCTCCGGCTTCCCGAACACCACGGCACCGGCGAGCCTATCCGGCGCACCTCGCCCGTGGCCGCCCGGCTGCCGCGCGAGGGTCAGGAGCGCCCCGACCGGCTGCCGCGCGTCAGCCGGGGCCACCGCCCCAATCAGGGGAAGTCCACCACCGCGAGGTTGAGCGGCAGCTCGTTCATCCGCGGTTCCGGCGAGAGGGTCGCCTCGTCCACGAAGACGCCGGACAGGTAGTCGTCGGCGTCGGCGATGCGCTGGGGCGGGACCTGACCCGCGTAGTCGAACCCCTTCAGCTCGTACGGCAGCGAGTCGGCCTCCAGCAGGCTCGGCCCGTCCATGAGCTGGAAGTGCAGGTGCGAGGCGTTGGCGTTGCCGGTGTTCCCGAGCTTGCCCAGCACCTGGCCCTCGGTCACCGTGTCGCCGGGTTTCACCGTGACCGAGCCGGAGATCATGTGTGCGTACATCGCGTACACGCCGTCACCGAGGTCGAGCACCACGTGGTTGCCGTCCACGTTCTCGACGGTGAGCTTGGAGGCCAGTTCCGGGTTGCTCGCGGGCAGGACCCCCGGCGCGTTGGCGTCCATCCCGTCGAGGACCGAGACGACGGTGGCGTCGGCGACGGCGAGGATCTCGGCGCCGTAGTCCACGTAGCTCTCGTTGTGGTTTCTGTCGCCGGTATAGAACTCGCCCTGGTCGTTGGTGCGCTTCCAGTCGATCGCGAAGCGCTGGCTGTTGTTGAGCTTGCCGTTGACCGACATCACCGAGCTGCGGTGCGGGAACCCCGGTTCGCAACACCCGTTGAGGGCCACCCAGTTCTCGCCCCGCACGGGCGGAGCGATGATCGGCACGGTGCGGGTGGAGAAGACGACCGGTGTCGTGAGGTAGTCGATGGGCCCGGGTTCGCCGAACGCCGGCGAGGCGGCACCGGTCCCGTAGAGGTGGTGCAGCACCGCGTCCGGGGCCTGGTCGAGCGAGTCGAGGGTGAAGTCGATGAACACGACCCGGCTCTCCTGCGGCGGGATCTGCGCGGTGTCGACGTACCCGGCGGGCAGGTCGCGCAGCCGGTTGCAGTCACCGAAGACGCAGTCCGGATCCACGAGAGCGGCGGCGGAGAAGCTGGCGATGACCTTGGTGGGGTCGGTGCCGTCCACCACGTCGATCTTGTCCACGCTCGCCGGCACCCTGGTGGCGTTGGTGAGCTGCAGGTCGTAGGCCACGTGGTACTTGCCGTCGGTGCCCTTGAACGGCAGCGGCGGGTTGCCGATGGGAATAATCGTCAGCGCGGTGAACGCGTCCGGGACGGTCACCCCGGCGACGGACCCGGCGGCCGGTGATGCCGTGGTAGTGGCGGCCGCTTCGGCGGCGGCGGGTTCGGTGGCGGCGTCCGACGAGCACCCGGCCGCGACCAGTGCGACTGCGGTGAGGGCGGAGGCGAGAAGGGTGGGTACGCGGCGAGGTATCACGGTGGAGCTCCGTTTCTTCAGTTGTGAAGAAAAAACTTACCATCTGCCGTCTGGGAAAAGTGCACCGGCGACGGGCTGCCACAATGGCCCCCGTGAGCATCAGCGAACCCACCCGCCGGACCCGTGGCGACCTGTGCCCGGGCGTCCTGCGGCCGTGGCCGGCTTCCGACGGCGCCCTGGTCCGTTTGCGCGTGCCGGGCGGCCGCGTGTCACCGGCGGCACTGGCCGGCCTGCACGGGGTCGCCGTGAGATATGGCGACGACGACAACGTGCACGTGACCACGCGCGCGAACCTGCAACTGCGGGCTCTGCCGATCGGTCCGGACGGGCAGCTGCCCGGCGAGGTGGTGGCGGCGATCGCGGAGACGGGCCTGCTCCCCGCGCCCGGGCACGAGCTGGTGCGCAACGTCCTCGTCTCGCCGCTGACGGGCCTGGGCGAGTCGTTCAGCGGGCAGGCCCGGGGCCGCGCGGACCTGCGGCCGGTGACCGAGGCGCTGGACGCCGGGCTGCTGGCCGATCCCGCGCTCGGCGGCTTGCCGGGCCGGTTCTTGTTCGTCCTGGACGACGGCCGCGGGGACCTGCTCGAGCGCTCCTGCGATCTGGGCCTGGTCGCCCTGGATGCCGACACCGCGCAGTTGCGGGTGGGTGACCGCTGGTCCGAGGTGGTGCCGCTGGCCGACGCCGCCGGCCGGCTGGTCGAGCTGGCCCGCGAGTTCGTCGACGCCCGCGGCACCGGGCCGGACGCCCCGTGGCACGTGCGGGAACTGCCAACCCCCCTCTTCGAGGCCCGCCCCGCGGACGGCCGACTGCCGAGCCCGGCCCCGGCGCTGCCGTACGGGCCGGTCGCGGGTTCGGCGGAGCCGATCGAGCACGTCGAGGCGCCGGACGGGATCCTCGACCGCGACCTCATCGCCCGGCTCACCGGCGGCGACGTCGCCGAGCTCATCGTGACCCCGTGGCGCGGGGTGCTGGCCGTCCGCGAGTAGGCTGCGGGCTGTCCCACGGCGAGGAACCCGGTGCAAGTCCGGGGCGGTTCCGCCACTGTGAGGCCCGTCGAGCCGATGGGCCCAGCCAGATACTCACCGGGGATCAGCGCGCTCCCACCGCGTCGCTGCGACTTCTCACACCGGGGCGAGAACCCCGAGGAGGACCCCATGAGTGCTGCCCTGAGGCCGCCGCGTCGCTACGACTACGTCGACGACGGGCCCGCCATCTACGTCGACTCCTTCGCGACCATCCGCCGCGAGACCGACCTGTCCCGCGTTCCGGCGGACGCCGAGCGACTCGCCGTGCGGATGGTCCACGGCACCGGCCAGACGGACCTCGTCGACGACTTGCAGGTGCATCCCGGCCTGGTCATCGCGGCGAGGTCGGCGCTCGACGCCGGCGCGCCGATCTTGTGCGACGCCCACATGGTCGCCTCGGGGATCACCCGGGCCCGGCTCCCCCGCGACAACGACGTGGTGTGCACCCTGTCCGATCCCGGCGTTCGCGACCTGGCCGCGCGAATGGGCACGACCCGATCCGCTGCGGCGCTGGCGTTGTGGGGCGACCGCCTCGACGGCGCGGTGGTGGCGATCGGCAATGCCCCCACCGCCCTGTTCCACCTGCTGGAAATGATCCTCGACGGTGCTCCCCGACCCGCCGCGATCGTCGGCTGTCCGGTCGGCTTCATCGGCGCCGCGGAGTCCAAGGCCGCGCTCGCCGTGTTCGCGGACGATCACGGCATCGACATCCCCTTCGTCACCGTCCACGGCCGGCGCGGCGGGTCCGCGATGACCGCCTCGGCCCTCAACGCCCTGGCCCAGGAGGCGGAGTGAGCAGCGGTCAGCCCGTCGCATCGCCGGTGTCCGGCTTCCAGCGCCCGGGCCGTCTCTACGGGGTCGGCGTGGGCCCCGGCGACCCGGAACTGCTCACCCTCAAGGCCGCCCGGTTGATCGGCGCCGCCGACGTGGTGGCCTTCCACGCCGGCCGCGGCAAGGAGTCCAACGCGCGCCGCATCGCCGCCGACCTCATCCCTTCCGGCGCGATCGAGGAGCGACTGGAGTACCCCGTGACCACGGGCGTCACCGACCACCCGGGCGGGTACGCGGGCGCGATCGCGGACTTCTACGAGCGCAGCGCGCAGCGGCTGGCCGAGCACCTGGCCGCCGGCCGGGACGTGGTTCTGCTCTCGGAGGGAGACCCGCTGTTCTACGGCTCCTTCATGTACATGCACGACCGACTCGCGCAGCACTTCGAGACGGAGATCGTGCCGGGCATCCCCGCCTTCGCCGCCGCGACGGCCACCGCCGCCACTCCCCTGGTCCGGCAGACCGACGTACTCACCGTCCTGCCGGGCACGCTGCCCGAGCCCGAGCTCGCGCGGCGCCTGGCGGGCACCGACGGCGCGATCATCATGAAGCTCGGACGGAACTTCCCGGCCGTCCGGCGCGCGCTCGAGGCCGCCGGGCGGCTGGACGGCGCGGTGTACGTGGAGCGGGCATCGATGACCACCGAGCAGTTCCACGCGGTGGGGGACGTCGACCCGGCGACCGTCCCGTACTTCTCACTCATCGTGGTCCCCGGCGACTCACGGCACAGCGATCCGACGGGGCGCCGGTCGGTGCCCCTGGTCAGCGCCGGGGCGCACGAAGTGTCGGCCGATCCGGCTCCCGTCATGGAGGCCCTGCCGGACGGCGTCCTGCACGTGGTCGGGCTCGGGCCCGGCCCGGACGGCTGGCTCACCCCGGAGGTCAGCCAGGTGCTGGCCGAGGTCGACCACGTGGTGGGCTACGCCCCCTACGTGAACCGGGTCCCCCAGCGGGCCGGCCTCACCCGGCACTCTTCGGGCAACACCGTGGAGGTGGACCGCGCCCGGTTCGCGCTGGACCTGGTGGTGGCCGGCGAGCGGGTGGCGGTGGTCTCCGGCGGCGACGCCGGCGTGTTCGGCATGGCCGCCGCCGTGTTCGAGGCCGCCGAGGACCCCGCGTTCGCAGGCATCGACGTCCGCGTGGCCCCCGGCGTCTCGGCCGTGCAGGCGGTGGCCGCGCGCGCCGGCGCTCCCATCGGCGCCGACTTCGCCGTGGTCAGCCTGTCCGACCGGCTCAAGCCGTGGGAGGTGGTCGAACGCCGGCTGGACGCGATCGCCGCCGCCGACCTGGTGTTGGCGGTCTACAACCCCGCCTCACGCTCACGCACCCACCAGGTCGCCGATGCCCGCGACGTCCTGCTGCGTCACCGCTGCCCGGAAACGCCCGTGGTGGTGGGCCGCGACGTGGGCCGCGCGGAGGAATCGCTCACGGTCACGACCCTCGGCGACCTGGACTGCGGCGCGGTGGACATGAAGTGCCTGCTCATCGTGGGCGCCTCCGGGACCCGGGTCACTGACTCGGGTCGCGTGTGGAGCCCGAGATTCGTGCGAGCGTGAACACCGACCCGGCTCCCGGCCCCGCCCCGGGTGAGGCCCGCGAGGAAGACGCCGCCGCCCTGTGGCGGGGCCTCGCCACCCGCC
>NZ_JALJRF010000024.1:0-43711 GCF_024519835.1 Dietzia sp. Die43
TCGGATCGAGCACCGCATGACCGGGCCGACACTCACCGCCGCCCGCCCCGGACTCTTCCCGGCGCTGGCATTCGACAAACAGTTCGTAACAGGCCACGAACCGGTGCGCCGCCGCGCGATTCTCGCCCATCCACCCCTCACGCGCCGCCGCCCGCAGCCCCGACAGCGAAGAGGGCGCCGCGGAACCGGCGCCGCCACCAGACGAGGAGGAGCCACCGGCCGCGCGGTCAGCATCACCGCCCATGTGCTCCACCCCCTGACCGTGCGCCGCCTACCTCGTATCGAATCTGTGTTCTATGATACGCACACACATTCGAACAGGCAAGGGTTACGCCGCACCATCTTCGGTCAGTCGAGAGGAAGCAAGCATGACCGGCGCGACGCTCGCTCACGCCAGTGACGCAGCCACCGCCGCCTTCGCCCACTGCCCCACCCCGATGAGGGTCGCCGACGCCGCGCCGCACCAGTCGCCGTAGCCGAGCAGGAACAGTCCCGGGACGCCCGGCACCTCGACGCCACGCGTGACGACCCGTCCGTCGCGACGCGGCAGCAACCCCCGCAAGTGACCCAACGCCGGCCGGAAGCCGGTACACCAGATCACCGCGTCGACCGGCTCGCGTCGACCGTCCGACCACCCCACGCCGGCCGCGGTGAACCGCTCGAACATCGGCGTCGCCTCCAGGAGGCCGGCGTCACGAGCCGCGCGGACCGGCGGCACCACGACGATGTCGCCCAGCTCGGCGATGCCGCCGCCGGACTCCCCCACCCCCCGGATGGCCGCGTTGGCGACGCGGAAGAGTTCGCGGCCATCGACATCGTCGGGCAGGTAGCGGGGCGGGCCGGTTGTGCACCAGGTCAGCGACCCGCCGGAGTCCGCGAGTGGCCGGGCGAGGTCAGCGGCGATCTGGGCGCCCGAGTTCGCGCCACCGACCACCACGACGCGCCTGCCCTCGAAGTCCGACGGGCCCCGGTAGGCGGCGCTGTGCAGCTGCCGGCCACGGAAGTCAGCGGCGCCCGGATAGGTGGGGACGAAGGGGCGTCGATAGGTACCGGTCGCACTGATGACCGCCCGTGCGCGCCACGAGCGACCGTCAGCGGCCCGGATGAGGAAGCCCTCGTCGTCGTGGTCGTCGTCATGGTCGTCGTCGTGGTCGTGGTCGTGGTCGTGGTCGTCGCTGTTGCTGGTGGCGTAGCCACCCTCTCGCCCCGCTCCCGGCCGCTCCACGGCGACCACCGTCACCCCGCGCCGCACGGGGAGGTCGTAGTACTCCTCGTAACCGCGCAGGTAGTCCACGACGTGGGCCGCGTCGGGATTGGCGCCGTCGTCGGTGCGGGGCATGCGGCGGCCCGGCAGGGACGAGAAGTCGGCGGGCGAGAACAACCGCAGGGACGGCCACGTGTGCGGCCACGCGCCGCCGGGCTCGTTCGAGGCGTCGAGGATTTCGAAGTCCGCGCCGGCGCGGCGGAGGTAGAAACCGGCCGCGAGGCCCGCCTGGCCCCCGCCGATCACCACGACATCGCGCACGGCCGCGTCCGGCACCCTGCCACCCCCTCAATAAAGGTTCTGACCTGTTCCTATCGACGGTTATCGATCTTAATCGTACAGTGGACCCATGAGCACCTCCCCCGCTCCCGTGGCAGGCCGGTCCGGCCCCGACGACCTAGCCGGGGTCCGCGAGCACCGGCGGCTCGTGGCTGCGCTCGCCCTGGCCGCGGTCGCATGGGTCGCACTGTGGATGTCCAACGAGTGGTTCTGGGACGCGGCCGTGGGGTGGCTCGGCCTCGACCTCGCGGACCGGGCGGTCGGAGCGGTGCACTTCTTCTTCTACGACACCGTGAAGATCGTGCTGCTGCTCGTCGGACTGATGTTCGTGGTGGGGATGCTCCGCGCGAGTCTCGACCTCGACAGAGCACGTGACTGGCTCGAGGGCAGAGGCCTGTTCGTCGGACTCACCCTGGCGATCGTGCTCGGCGTGGTCACCCCCTTCTGTTCCTGCAGTTCGATCCCCCTGTTCATCGGGTTCGTGGCCGCCGGCATCCCCCTGTCGGTGACCCTGACCTTCCTCATCGCCTCCCCCCTGGTCAGCGAGATCGCGGCGATCATGATCGGAGAGATGTTCGGCTGGCACATCGCCGCCGCCTACGTCGCGGCCGGCGCCGGCATCGCGTTCGTCGCCGGCTGGGTCCTGTCGCGACTACGCCTCGAGAAGTGGGTCGACCAGGTCGTGTACACCACCCGCGTGGCAGCCCTGCGCGCGGACGGCCACGTGCCCACCCTCCGCGAGAGGGTCGACGCAGCCCTGGGCGAATCACGCGACATCCTGCGCGACGTGTGGATCTGGGTGATCGTGGGCGTCGGCATCGGTGCCGCGATCCACGGTTGGGTACCGGAGGACTTCTTCCTGCGCTGGGCCGGTCCGGACAACCCGCTGGCCGTGCTCGTCGCGACCCTCGCCGGGGTACCGCTGTACGTCAACGGGGCCGGGGTCGTACCGATCGCCGAGGCCCTGTGGACCAAGGGGATGAGCCTGGGCACCGTCATGGCGTTCATCATGAGCTCGATCGCCCTGTCGGTACCGCAGGCGATCATGCTGCGCCGGGTGATGAAGCCGCCTCTGTTGGCGTTGTTCTTCGGCGTGGTCACCGTCGGCATCCTCGCCATCGGCCTGCTCTTCAACCTCGTCGCCTGAGCCACCCCGAATCGCACCGAACCCGAATCACACCGAACCCGAATCACACCACCCCCAGGAGGAACCATGATCGTCAAGGTGCTCGGCCCCGGATGCCGGAACTGTCACACCCTCGTCACCCGCACCAGGGAGGCACTGGACGGGCTCGGGAGAGAGGACGAGATCATCGAGGTCACCGACGTCGCCGAGATCGCCGGTTACGGCCTCATGAAGACTCCCGGCCTCGTGGTCGACGACGAACTGGTCGTGGGCGGGAAGGTCCCGACGGTCCGTCAGCTCACCGAACTGCTGCGCGGCCGCTAGGCCGGCCCCGGGCCGCCGCCGGCGGAGCGCAGAACCGTCACAGCGCCCGGCCGATGACCTCCTTCATGATCTCGTTCGTGCCCCCGTAGATCCGCATGACGCGGGCGCCGGCGAACTTCTGCGCGATGGGGTACTCCATCATGTAGCCGTAGCCGCCGAACAGCTGGAGGCAGCGGTCGACCACGTCGTCCAGCATGTCGGTCGCCTGGAGCTTGGCCATGGAGGCGGTGACGGCGTCGAGCTCGCCGTCGATCTCCCGGGAGATGCAGTGGTCGACGAACGTGCGGGTGGCCATGACCTGGGTCTTGCAGTGCGCCAGCTCGAAGCGGGTGTTCTGGAAGTCCAGGATCGGCTTGCCGAACGCCTGCCGCTCGCGGACGTACTCGAGCGTCTCGATGACGGCGGCCTCGGCCATGGCCAGCGCGTCCACGGCGATCGCCAGGCGCTCGCGCGGGAGCTGGTTCATGAGCTGGTAGAAGCCCTGCCCCTCCTCGCCACCGAGGAGGTTGGCGGCGGGCACGCGCATGTCGTTGAAGAACAGCTCGGCGGTGTCCGCGCCGTGGCGGCCCATCTTCTCCAGCACGCGGCCACGCTCGAAGCCCGGCGTCGAGGCCTCGACGGCGAACAGGGCCATGCCCTTGTGGCCGGCGTCGAGGTCGGTCTTGGCCACCACCACCACGAAGTCGGCGGAGCCACCGTTGGAGATGAAGGTCTTGGAGCCGTTGATGACGTAGTGGTCGCCGTCCCGCTTGGCGGTGGTGCGCACGCCCTGCAGGTCGGACCCGGCGCCGGGCTCGGTCATGGCGATGGCGGAGATCCACTCACCCGAGCAGATCTTCGGCAGCCACTCGCGCTTCTGCTCCTCCGTGGCGTAGTTCGCCACGTAGTGCGGGGTGATGGTGGAGCCGACGCCCATTCCGAAGGCGGTGTCGCCGGAGTGGACGAGCTCCTCGGTGACGAGGTACTCCATGCCCGGGTCGCCGCCCTGGCCGCCGAACTCCTCGGGCACGTCGAGGCAGATGAGGCCGGCCTCGCCGGTGCGCAGCCAGGTCTCGCGGTCCACGTGCTTCTGTGTGGACCACTTCTCCTGGTTGGGCGTCATCTCCTTGGCGAAGAACGCGCGGGCGTGCTCGCGGAGCAGCCGGTGGTCGTCGGTCTCCCAGGTGGGGCGGTAGTCGGGGAAGAGTGCGGACACTGGGGGCCTCCATGAGGGGACGACGACGACGATGAGGTTCGCGGCAAGTTTACGTGGGCCCGTTCCGGCGACGGCGGGCACGCGAGCACCGAGGAGGGCCATACTCGGGTCATGAACGATTCCCCGGACCGGCCAGAGAACGCAGCCCAGCCCGAGAAGGCCACCACCCCGGCATCCTCGGGCCATTCCGTGCCCGAGGCGTTCCCCACCGACTGGACCCGGGGGCTGGTCCTGGTCGCGCACCCCGACGACCCCGAGTACGGGATGTCCGCCGCGGTGGCGCGCTGGACGGCCGAGGGCCGCAGCATCGTCTACGTCCTGGCCTCCAGCGGCGAGGCGGGCATCGAGGGGATGGCGCCGGCGATCGCCGGGCCGATCCGGGAGGAGGAACAGCGACGGTCGTCGGCGATCGTCGGAGTGGACGAGGTGGAGTTCCTCGGTTTCCCGGACAGTCGGATCGTCAACAACGCCGAACTGCGCGACGCGGTGGCCGACGCGATCCGCCGCCATCGCCCGGACGTCGTCATCTCCCTGTACTCCGGTGAGGAGTTCGGGCCGGGGATGCCCAACCCGCGCGATCACATGGAGTTCGGCGCGGCCGTGGGGGCCGCGTACGACGACCTGGTCGCCGCGGTCGGGGTGGACGCCGCGGAGGGGCGTCCGCAGATGTGGTTCGAGTCCTCGCCCGAGATGACGCACTACGTCGACGTGAAGGGTTTCGTCGAGCCGGCCGTCGACGCGCTGGCCGAGCACTCCGAGTACCTGTCGGTGCTCGACCCGGAGACGCCGGTGCGGGACCAGGCGCGGGCGCAGGTCGAGACCGTGTGCGCGTCGCGTGAGGGACTCGCGGACGGGAACCCGGTGGTGGGCTTTCGGCGCATGCGGCCCTGAGCCGGCCTCAGGCCGGTTCGGCGGTCGATTCCCCCGGGCCCAGTGGCGCGTAGTACGCCTCGGAGGGCCGCAGACGCTCGACGATCTCGTCCGCCCACTCCGCGTGCGGCGACGCCATGGTGCCGTCGCCCGGACGACTGACGTAGGTCAGCCAGAAGCGCTGCGCGCCCTCGCCGACGACCGCCGAGTACACCAGCGCGCCCTCCGGGCCGATGATGTCCTGTGGGACCGTGGGGAGCACCCGGAACGACACCGACCAGCCGTCGCCGACGCGCGTGGAGAGCGGTTCGATCCGCTCCTCGACCGGCCGCCCCGGGACGGGGAGCAGGAACTGACCCATCCCGTTGACCAGTGCGAGCGCCGCGAGCTGGTTGTCCGGGTTCTCCGGGTCGAACAGGTCCTCGGTGAGCTGCCCCACCAACACGACGCCGTCCGAGCGGCTCGGATCGTCGGCAGCCGCGACCGGACTCATGACGGTACTGCCGAAGACCAGCTCCCCCGACTCCGCGCGCCACCCCTCGGGGACGCGGATCACCAGGCCTGCGTAGGGATCCACGTGATCGGAACCCGCCGCCACCTGGATCTTCGGGGACAGGGTGCGCACCCCCGGGGAGTACGTCGCCGACGAGACGACCACCGTCACGACCGCGGCGACCACCGCCAGGACGGCGACGAGCGCCACCACGAGAATGATCCGGCTCCGGCTGGCGGACGGGTTCTGCCCTGACGTCATCCGCCCAGCGTAGGCGGCCGGGTTTCCCGCAGCGTGATGTTGACCCTCCCCGGCTCCGCGCCCAGCACCTCGCGGCACCACGCCGGGGCGGTGCCGTCGAAGACCTTCGGGACGCCGTGAAAGGCCATCCGCGACGGCCCGCCGAACACCACGAGGTCGCCCGACTGCAGGCGCACGTCGGTGTACGGGCGCCCGCGGTGCTCCGGGGTCCCGAAGCGGAACGTGCACGCATCACCCAGGCTCAGCGAGACGACGGGTGCCGTGCTCGCCTCGTCGCGGTCCTGGTGCAGGCCCATCGTGGATCCACGGCCGTAGAGGTTCACCAGGGCGGTGTCCGGGGTGTAGGCGGGGACGGGGTCGGGGGTCCGGTCGGCCGACCCCGCGACCAC
Organism: Dietzia sp. Die43; assembly: GCF_024519835.1. Taxonomy (NCBI): domain Bacteria; kingdom Bacillati; phylum Actinomycetota; class Actinomycetes; order Mycobacteriales; family Dietziaceae; genus Dietzia; species Dietzia sp. Die43. Next base: position 6,202 of record NZ_JALJRF010000024.1, read on the forward strand.
CGGCTCCACCGCCGCTGCCGCCGCGAGCCCGTTCCGCGCCGCCCGCACCAGCCAGTCCGGGACCGGCGGGACCACCTCGTCGTCGTCGTACCGGTACGGCACCCAGTGGCGCCCCAGGCTGAACGTGCGCACCGACATCCGGCCCCCGCCCGGCAGCACGATCGAGCGAGGCACGCGCATCGCGGCCCAGTCCACGCACGCCCGGAGGAGGAACTCCTGCTGCTCGCGGCTCAGCCAGTCGGGCACGTGCACGGCGCCGGGACCCAGGATGGTGGGCTCGCGGTCGACGCCGAAGAGCGGCTCGGTCACCCCAGGTCCGTGCCCAGCACCGCCCACGCCTGCTCCGCCAGCTCCGGGGTCGCGGCCGCCACGACCGTGCCGCCCTCGAGCGGCTGGCGGCCGTCCGGGCCGGTGATCACGCCGCCCGCGGCCTCGATGATCGGGATCAGCGCCACGATGTCGTACGAGTTCAGGTCGGCCTCCACGACCAGATCGACACGCCCCGCGGCGAGCATGCAGTAGGCGTAGCAGTCCCCGCCGAAGCGCTGCAGGCGGACCCGGCGGCCGAGCTCGTCGTAGCGGCTGCGCACCTCGCCGTCGTCACCGAACATCGACGGGTGGGTGGTGTACATGATCGCCTCGGACAGCTCCGTGCACCCCGACGCGCGCAGGTCGATCGCGCCCGGACCGTCGGAGCGGCGCCGCACGGTGGCGCGGCCGTGCACCGCCGCGAAGGTCTCGCCCAGGACCGGCTGGTCCATCCACCCGGCCACGGCGCGGCCGTCCTCCACCACACCGACGAGCGTGCCCCACCCGGCCATGCCCGTCATGAACGCCTTGGTGCCGTCGATCGGGTCCAGGTACCAGGTCCGGGCGGCGCCGGCCGGCCCGGTCTCGCCGTTCTCCTCCCCCACGATCCGGTCGCCCGGGTAGACGTTCGAGATCCCCGCCCGCAGCAGCGCCTCGATCGCGCGGTCGGCCTCGGTCACCGGGTCGTAGCGCCCGTCCGTCGCGCCGTTCCCGGCCCGGCCGTCGCCGTTGCCGCCGTCGCCTGACTCACCGCGCCCGGCCACGCCGTTCTTGTCCGCGGCGGCCAACGACTCGAGGTCACCGTGGAAGTGCCGGCGGGCGATGCGGCCACTGGCGGCGAGGAGCTCGTCGAGGCGCTCGGTCAGGTCGTGATCCAGGGGGCGTGCGGGCCGTGACGTCATGCCCCCATGGTGCACCACGCCCCGCCACCGTCCCGACGGATCGGCGCATGTGCGCCCTCGACGCCCACCGATGCGGCTACCGTGGGCGCACCCGAACACGGAACGCACCACCCACGGACGGAGCCGAGATGCGATGACCGCCCTGATGGACTTCATCTCCACCCGCCGCTTCCAACTCGCGACGGACTCGTGGCAGCACATCAGCGCCACCGTGCAGGCGGTGCTCATCGCGACGCTGCTCTCGGTCGCGCTCGGGGTGGCCGTGTACCGCAGTCGGTCGGGGTCCGCGATCGCCACCGGCCTGGCCGCCACCGCCCTGACCGTCCCGTCGTTCGCGCTGCTCGGCCTGCTCATCCCGGTCCTCGGCCTGGGCGTGCTGCCCACCATGACCGCACTGGTGATCTACGCGGTGCTCCCGATCCTGCGCAACACCATCGTCGGCCTGGACGCCGTGCCCGCGGCGACCGTCGACGCCGCCCGCGGGGTGGGGATGAGCCGGATCGGGGTGCTGGGCCGGGTCGAGATCCCGCTGGCGTGGCCGTCCATCCTCGCCGGGATCCGCATCTCCACCCAGATGTCGATGGGCATCCTCGCCATCGCCGCGTACGCCAAGGGCCCGGGGCTGGGGAACCTCATCTTCGCGGCCCTGTCTCGGGTCGGCACGCCCACCGCGCTGCCGATGGCGCTCACCGCGACCGTGCTCATCGTTGTCCTCGCGCTCGTCCTCGACGCGCTCCTCGTCCTGCTCGGACGTCTCACCATCAGGGGGAACCAGTGAGCACCTCAGAACCCGTCTCCGGCGTGCCGATCGTGCTGGACGACGTCACCAAGGTCTACCCCGGGCAGGAGCGCCCGGCGGTGGACCACGTCTCGCTCGAACTGCCGGCCGGGCGGACCACCGTGTTCGTGGGCCCGTCCGGCTGCGGCAAGACCACCACGATGCGGATGATCAACCGCCTCATCGAGCCCACCTCCGGCACGATCACGATCGACGGCGAGGACAACCGGACCCTCGACGCCGACACCCTGCGCCGCAGCATCGGTTACGCCATCCAGGCCTCCGGACTGTTCCCGCACATGACGGTCGCGCAGAACGTCGCCACCGTGCCGCGGCTGCTCAAGTGGAAAAAGTCGCGCATCGCCGAGAGGGTGGACCAGATGCTGGAGCTGGTCGGCCTGGACCCGTCGGACTACCGCGACCGCTACCCCGCGCAGCTCTCCGGTGGTCAGCAGCAGCGCGTCGGCGTGGCCCGGGCGCTGGCCGCTGACCCGCCGGTGCTGCTCATGGACGAGCCGTTCGGGGCGGTCGACCCCATCACGCGCGCGTCGCTGCAGGACGAGCTCGTGCGGCTGCAGGACGAGCTACGCAAGACCATCGTCTTCGTCACCCACGACTTCTCGGAGGCGGTCAAGCTCGGAGACCGGATCGCGGTGCTCGGCCCCGGATCGTCGGTGCTGCAGTTCGACACCCCGGAGGCGATCCTCACCAACCCCGCCGACGAGACGGTGAGCGGGTTCGTCGGCGACGACGCCGCGCTGAAGACACTGACCCTCCGGCGCGTGGGGGACGTGGAACTGCAAGGGGCGACGACGGCGAGGGCCTCCGAGAGCCCGACCGATTTCGCGGCCCGGTTGCGCGGAACCAGCGACGAGTGGGCCGTGGTGCTCGACGACGCCGGCCGCCCCCTGCGCTGGGTGCGCGGGGACCGGGTGTCGCGAATGCCGGACCTGGGCTCGGGCGGGTTGCCGATCACCGGCACCGTGACGGTCGACTCCTCGCTGCAGGAGGCGCTGGACGGACTGCTGTCCACGGCGAGCGCCACCACGGTGGTCGTGGACCGGGACGGGGCCTACTGCGGCACCATCGGGATCGACGACCTGGTCGCCGAGTTGCGGCGTATCCACCACCGGCACAACGACGAGGGCCTCGCCGAGCAGGACGTGGCGCCGTGAGCGCCCCCGCCACGGCGACGCGCGCGGGCTCCGCTGGTCGTGGTGGCGCTGCCAATGGGGTCGCCGCTCTCCAGGACTCCGCGCGGCTGATCGTGCAACCGCTCCTCATCGTGGCCGCGGCCGTGGGCGTGCTGTGGTGGGCGTTCTCCGGCGAACTGGACGAGACACAGAAGGCCTCGCTCAACGCCGCCTCCATCACCCAGCGCACGCTCGAGCACGTGCAGATCACGGTGACGGTCGTGGCGATCGTCGTGGCGGTCGGCGTGCCGCTGGGGATCCTGCTCACCCGCAGGCGCACGCGGTTCCTCGCACCCGTGGCGGTGGGGTTCGCCAACATCGGCCAGGCGGCGCCCGCGATCGGCCTGATCGTGCTCCTGTTCCTGGCCACCAACCGGACAGGGTTCTGGATCGGTGTGCTGCCGGTCGCGTTCTACTCCCTGTTGCCGGTGCTGCGGAACACCATCGTGGGGATCCGTAACGTCGACCCCGCACTCATCGACGCGGCGCGCGGACAGGGGATGTCGAGCGGACGGGTCCTGCGCACGGTCGAATTGCCGCTCGCGGTGCCGTTCATCCTCGCCGGCCTGCGCACCACCCTCGTGCTGGCGGTGGGCACGGCGACGCTGAGCTTCCTCGTCGACGCCGGCGGGCTGGGGATCTTCATCGACACCGGATACCGGCTGCAGGACTACACCACCCTCGTGGTCGGCTCGGTGCTGGCGGTGTGCCTGGCACTCTTCGTGGACTGGCTCGGCGGGGTCGGCGAGATCCTGTTCAATCCGAAGGGGCTGCGATGACCGGCACGATCCCCGCGCGCGCCGGGATGAGGCGAACAGGGTTGACACGAACAAGGCGCCTGGTCACCGCGCTCCTGGCCACCGTGATGCTGGCGACGGGATGTGGGCTCAACAACGGCGGTTCCGTCCCGCTGCCCGTGGGCCCCGGCCCCGAGGGCACCGTCCCCGCGCTGGAGGGAGTGCGCATCACGGTCGGCGGCAAGGACTTCACCGAGGGCGTGATCGCCAGCTACCTCGTGGAGTTCCTGCTGGCGGCCGCGGGGATGGAGGTGTCCGACATGTCCTCGTTGGCCGGGTCGAACAGTTTCCGCCAGGCGTTGGTGACGGGGCAGGTCGACATCGGCATGGAGTACACCGGCACCGCGTGGATGAGCTACCTGGGCAACTCCGACCCCATCCGGGACCCGCAGGGGCAGTGGGAGGCGGTGCGCGACGCCGACCTGGCCGAGCACGACCTGCGGTGGCTGCCCCCCACCACCGTGGACAACACCTACTCGTTCGCGATGAACCGGGCCACCGCCGAGGAGACCGGGGTACGCACGTTCTCCGAGTACGCCGAGTTGGCCCGGACCGATCCACAGGCGGCCCTGACCTGCATGGAGACCGAGTTCTCCGTGCGTCGCGACGGTTGGCCCGGGCTGGCGGAGGCCTACGGGTTCGACGCGGACGCCGTGCCCACGCCGATCATGCAGCCGGGGATCATCTACCAGGCGACCTCGGTCGGCCGGGAGTGCCGGTTCGGCGAGGTCTACACCACCGACGGCCGGATCAAGGGCCTGGACCTGCTGGTGTTGGAGGACGACCAGCGCTTCTTCCCCGTCTACAACCTCGCGACGGTGGTCCGCGGTGAGATGCTCGACGCGCACCCGGAGATCGAGGACGTCCTCGCCCCGCTGGTGGACATCCTCACCAACGAGGTGATGGTGGAGATGAACATGCGCGTCGACGTCGACGGCGAGGATCCCGCGCTGGTCGCGCGCGATTTCCTCGAGGACCGGGGGCTGGTCTCGGTGGAGTGACCCGGCGCGTGCCCCACGCGGCCGGATGCGCCCGCCCGCCCGGTGACACACAATCGGGTACCACTACCAGGAGGTGCCCTGTGTCCAGGAGGTCGATCGTCTCGCTGCCGCGGACGGCCGCGCGACTACCGCGGATGATCCCCGACCTGGCGCATCTGCCACCCGGGCGGATCGTCACGCTCGCGGACGGTGTCACCACGAAGGTCCACGACACCGGCGAGGAGCACCTCGCACCGGCGATCCTGCTGCACGGGATGGCGGCCACCGGGATGCTGAACTGGTACCAGACGTTCGAACGACTGCGGGGCGAGTACCGGCTCATCACGTTCGACCAACGCTGGCACGGCAAGGGCTTCCACGGGGATTTCCGGTTCGAGACCCTCGCGGAGGACGTGCTGCGGGTCGCCGACCACCTCGACCTGGCGGCACCGGTGGTGGGCGGCTACTCGATGGGCGGGATCGTCGCCCAGCTGGCGGCCCGCCGCGACCCCTCCCGGCTCGGCGGCCTCGTGCTGGCCGCCACCGGGACGGGCGCACAGCGCAATGCCCTCGAGAAGGTCGCACTCAGCGGGTTCACCCGCTCCCAGCCGCTGCTCAACACCGTTCCGGAGGAGGTCGGCGAGGTGGTGGAGGACCAGGTCGACGACGAGGCGCTCAGGCCGCACGCGTGGGCGCTGCGCGAGTTGTCGTCGGTCTCGCTCGCCACGCACCGCACCGTGATCGCCCAGGTGGCCGGGTTCAACTCGACACCCTGGCTCCACGAACTCACCCTGCCCGTCGCGGTGGTCAAGACCACCCGTGACCTCGCGTTCCCGCAGTGGATCCAGGACGAGATGGCCGACCTGCTGCCGCACAGCGCCGTGTTCCCGATCCACGCCGGCCACGCCGTCTGCGCCACCCACCCCGGCACGTTCGCGCGCCGGATGCGCACCGCGATCGGCTGGGTCGTGTCGAACGCCCGCTAGAGCGCCGAGTACCGCACCGCGGTCACCACGAACACCACCAGGGCGATCACGCCCAGGACCACGCCCGTTAATGCGCGACGTGGGTTCGATTCGTCGTTGGTGAGCCAGCCGGTGGGCCAGCGGGCGAGCAGGCCGAACGCGACGGCCATCAGGCCCGCGAGGAACGCAATGATGTTGAGCACCGGCACCCACGAGATCACCAGGGCCCCGACGCCCAGAACCAGCGCCCGGGTCCCCAGGTCCATGCCGTCGGACGAGCGCCTGCGTGGCGAGGCGGCGTCGGAGCGGGGGCGCAGCGGCATGAGGCCAGCCTAGTCGCGGGGGCGTTCCCGCCGGTCGTCCAGACGAGCGACGCGCCGACCCCCGGCGGTCTGCCGGTACGAGGATTCGACGAGTTCGGCCACCTCATCCCAGTCCGGTCCACGGCCGCCACCGTCCGGTCCACCGTCCAGCGGCAATGCCAGCCAGCCGGCCGGCCCGTAGTACGCCGGGACGTGGACTCGCTCGTCCTGCGCCAGCGCCGCGCGCTCCCCCGGATCCGGCAGGAACAGGAGTGCCCGGGCCAGGAGGGGGTCCGAGTGGTCCCCCTTGACCGAGCCTCCGTACACCGCGAACACCTTGGTCGTGTACCAGGTGGGCCGGCCGTGCGAGATCTTCTCGCCGGCGTCCGGCAGCGCGAGGCACACCTCCCGCAGACGCGTCAGCAGCGGATCCGCGGCGTCGAACATGATCGGATGACCCACACGGCCGAGACTACGACCGCCGACCGCGTCATCCCGGGCGAACGGTCGGGAAAACCCGCCCGGGGCCGGCTCAACCCCGGAACTGCCCCACGACGAACCCCGCCAGCAGCACCGCGAACCCGCCCATCTCGCCGACGATGAGCGCCACCATGCCGATGTGCAGCGTCGCCGTGGGGTGCTCGAACTGGTTGGTCGTGTCCCTCCGCGCGCCGTGGACGATGTAGCTGCCGATCGCCACCAGGAAGAAGAAGACCACCACCGCGGCCGCTGTCAGGTTCACCCAGGTCGGCCAGCTGCTCAGCTCGACGAACGCGGCGATGAGCAGCGTCGCGAACGAGTACAGCAGCGAAGCCCGGTGCGCGATGTCGACGTACGGGTGGGCGAGATGATCGGCGGTGGTGGCCATCTGCCGGTACTTCCACACCCCCAGGCCGAGCGCCAGCAGGAAGAGGAGACCCGCGGCGAGCAGGGTGAGGCGCGTGTCGAGGCCGAGTTCCATGGATCCTTCCGAAGTGCACTTGACAGCAGGGCGTGATTTGTATGCTTCACGACCATAGGACAGCACGCTGACCTGCGCGCTCGTTCGCGCGCGATCGCACACGGGAGGCCTCATGGACGCGCAGGTGGTGCACGCCGCGGCAGTGCAACTGGAAGGCGTGCCGGGGCGCGTGGACCTCACACTGGGTCGACTGGAGAAGATGATCGTCGAGGCCGCCGGGCGGGGCGCGCGCCTGATCGCGGTGCCGGAGTTCTGCACGTCGCCGGTGCCGATGCGCGGGCGGGTCCACGACGCGGTCCTTCCGCGCGAGAACGTGGCCGTCGAGATGTTCCGACGCCTCGCCGAACGCCACTCCGTCACCGTCGGTGGGTCGATGCTCGTGGCCGACGACGACGAGGTGTTCAACCGCTACCACCTGGTCGAGCCCGACGGACGCGTGCACATCCATGACAAGGACCTGCCGACGATGTGGGAGAACTGCTTCTACACCGGCGGCGGCTTCTACACCGACGGCAGCGACGACGGGGCGTTCGACACCGGGCTCGGCGGGGTGGGGGTGGCGAGCTGCTGGGAGCTGATCCGCACCGGGACCGTGCGCAGGCTCCGGGGGCGCGTCGCGGTGGCGGTGACCGGGACCCACTGGTGGACGGTCCCGGACAACTGGGGCGGGCTGACCCGGCGAGCGCTCGGTTCGCTCGCGCGGTACAACAGGGACCTGTCGGAGAACGCGCCGGCGGAGTTCGCCCGGCGGCTGGGCGCGCCCGTGCTGCAGGCCTCCCACTGCGGGACGCTGCGGTCGGATTTCCTCTTGTTGCCCGGTTCCGACGCATCGGTGCCGTACGCCACGGAGTTCGTGGGCGCCACCCAGATCGTCGACGCCTCGGGCACGGTACTGGGCACCAGACGCACGGACGAGGGGCCCGGGATCGTCTACGCGGACGTGCCCCTCGGAGCCACGGACCCCGTCACGCCGCTGGAGGACCGGTTCTGGATCCCCGACCTGCCTCCGCTGCTACGCGGGTACTGGCACCAGCAGAACGTCGCGGGCAGGAGCTACTACCGCCGCCGAGGTCGCGTAGCCGGGCTGCGCGCGGCGCATCACAGGTGCACGTCGTTGTAGGCCCGCTCGTCCTCGATCGGCTCGAGGTGTGTGGTGATGTGCGAGCTCGGCAGGACCGCGTGGATCTCCTGCTCCACGGTCTCCACGAGGTCGTGCCCGCGTTCGACGCTCCACTGACCGGGCACCAACGCGTGGAACTCGACGAAGCGCCACCTGCCCGACTCCCTCGTCCGCAGTTCGTGGAAGTCGACGCGGCCGGGTTCGCGGTGGCGTTCGAGGACCTCCTCGATCGCCCGGTTGTCCTCGTCGGGGAGCGTGGCGTCCATCAATCCCATCCCCGATTCGTGTACCAGTCGATAGCCGATGAACAGGATGTTCAGTCCCACGCCGATCGCGACGATCGGGTCGAGCACCTCCCAGCCCGTGGCCCACGCGAGCGCCAGGCCGGCGACGACGCCGACCGACGTGATGACATCGGTGATGAGGTGTTTGCCGTCGGCCTTGAGGGTCGGTGACCGGTGACGGGTGCCCGCCCGCACCAGCGCCACACCCACCACGCCGTTGATCACGGCGGCCACCACCGAGATGGCCAGGCCGACACCGAGTGCCTCCAGCGGTTCCGGATTGATCAGCCGCTCGACGCTGACGACCAGGATGAACGCGGCGGCGACGAAGATCATCGCGCCCTCGACACCCGCGGAGAAGTACTCGGCCTTGGAGTGGCCGTACTGGTGGTCGTCGTCGGCCGGGCGCTCGGCGACCGTGATGGCGCCGAGCGCGATCACCGCGGCCACGAGGTTGACCACGGACTCCGCGGCGTCGGAAAGCAGGCCGACCGAACCGGTGACCCACCAGGCCGCGATCTTGAGCACGATGGTCACGATCGCCGTGGCCACGGACAGCCACGCGAACTTCTTCAGAGTCGACACGTCCCAGCAGCCTAGTCCCGCACGCAGGAGACCTCCTGCCCGTCGCCCGTTGTCGGTAGGCTCGGTGTCATGCATGTGGGACTGGCCTGGCTCGGAGCAGCGGTGTTGCTCGCCGCCGGAGAGGCGGCCGGGGGCGAGCTGTTCATGCTCATGCTCGCCGGCGGCGCCCTCGGCGGTTCGGCCGCGGCGTTCCTGGGCGCGCCGGTCTGGGGGCAGGCACTGGCGTTCGCCCTCGTCTCCCTCGTCCTCGTCCTGGGGGTCCGCCCCCTCGTCCGGCGGCGCCTGCTCGCCGCACTCCCCGAGCACGACACCAACACCGCCGCGCTCACCGGCCGGGACGGCACCGTCGTCGAGGCGATCGGTGCGGGCGGCGGACTGGTCGAGATCGCGGGCGACACCTGGACCGCGCGTCCGCTCCTCGAGGGCGAGACGTTCGAGGCCGGGGACAAGGTCCTCGTGCACCAGATCGAGGGCGCCACGGCGATCGTCGTGCGTGGCATCTAGAAGGCGCTGGTCTCCGGCCAGCGGACACGCACGAGAAGCATCGGAGGAACCATGGAAGGCTTGATCTTCCTCGCCGTCATCGTCATCCTCATCGCCTCGGTGGTGGTGAGCTCGGTCAAGCTCATCCCCCAGGCGGAGGCCGCGGTCATCGAACGGCTCGGCCGTTACCAACGCACCGTGAGCGGCCAGCTCACGCTCATCATCCCCTTCATCGACCGGGTGCGCGCCAAGGTCGATCTGCGCGAGCGGGTCGTGACCTTCCCGCCGCAGTCGATGATCACGGAGGACAACCTCACACTGAGCATCGACACGGTGGTCTTCTTCCAGGTCACCGACCCCAAGGCTGCGGTCTACGAGATCAACAACTACATCGTGGCCGTCGAACAGCTGGCCACCACCACCCTGCGCAACGTCGTCGGTGGGCTCACCCTCGAGCAGACGCTCACCAGCCGCGACATGATCAACAAGCAGCTGCGCGGGGTGCTCGACTCCGAGACCGGACGCTGGGGCCTGCGCGTGGCCCGGGTCGAGCTGCGGTCCATCGATCCGCCGATGTCCATCCAGGAGTCGATGGAGAAGCAGATGAAGGCCGACCGCGAGAAGCGCGCCACCATCCTCACCGCCGAGGGACAGCGCGAGGCCGCGATCACGACGGCGCAGGGTGCCAAGCAGGCAGCCATCCTCGACGCCGAGGGCAACAAGCAGGCCTCGATCCTCAACGCCGAGGCCGACCGGCAGTCCCGCATGCTGCGCGCCCAGGGTGAGCGCGCAGCCCGCTACCTCGTGGCCGAGGGCCAGGCCGCCGCGATCGCCCGGGTCAACGCCGCGGTCAAGTCCTCCAAGCCCACGCCGGAGATGCTGGCCTACCAGTACGTGCAGAACCTTCCGGAGATGGCCAAGGGCGAGGCCGCCACGATGTGGATGATCCCCTCGCAGTTCGGCGATTCGCTGGAGAACTTCGTCAAGTCCGTCGCCAAGAAGGACGACGACGGGGTGTTCCGCTACGAGCCGGCCGACGTCGACTCCGATGCCGATCTGCCGTCGGCGCCCGACGAGTGGTTCGACACCTCCACCGACCCGGAGATCGCCCGGTCCGTGGCCGCCGCGGAGGCGGCGGCCAAGGGTACGACCTCGGTGATGGACGAGCAGCCGAGCCGGCCCAAGCCCAAGCCCGGCGTGTTCGACATGGTCCCGGAGTCGGAGGGTGGCGTGGCGCCCGACAGCCCCTCGCAGTCGGCAGGCCAGGACACCCCCGCGATCGGCGGGCCCCAGGCTCCCGGGCCGGGGCAGCCGTCCGGGTTCGACCAGGCCGCTGACCAGCGGTCGGGCGAGGGTGCCTACCCCGTCGATGGTGGCGACCAGCCCCGGCGGTGACCCCCGACGGGTGGCATTCCGCGCAGCCACCTCGGCCGGGCGTCGTAACATGGGGGCGTGACTCGTAACACTGGCCTGGGTGGCGGCCGCACGCCCGACGCCGAGGATGTTCGGCTGATCGAGACGGCGTCCGCGGTGTTCGCCGAGCGCGGCATCAAGGGCACGAGCACCGACGACATCGCGCGGGCGGCCGGGGTCACCCGCGTGACCCTGTACCGGCGTCTGGGGCCGCGGGACGACATCCTCCGCGCGATCTACGCCCACGAGGCGCAGCGCCTGATGATGACCGTCAACGCGCGCTACACGCCCTTCGAGTCCCTGCAGTGGGACCCGGTGAGGCACATCGAGGACCTGCTGGTCGGGACCGTCTTCGACATCCGGCAGAACGAACTGCTTCGTCGGCTCATCGAGGTCGACAAGGTCGAGGCCATGGCGTTGCTCGCGGGCCAGTCCGACACCGTTCTGGACGCGATCACCGAGATCCTCGCCCAGTTCGTCCGCAGCACGTGGAACGCGGACGTCCACACCCGCCCGATGGACGACGAGGAGTGCGAGCAGCTGTCCCGCGAGGTCGCCGGCGTCGTGGGCCGGTTCCTCCACTCACTGGTCGTGATGACGGACGGCCCGCCCGCGGTCGACACGGAGGAGCAGATCCGGGCACTGGCCCGCCGCGTGCTCGTGCCGATGATCCTGCAGCGCTGAACGCTGCATCTCTCTACAGCCCCGCGGGGAGCTCCTTCGCGCCGAGTTCGTGGGCCAGCGCGCTCTCCAGCCGGGGGTGTCGGAAGCGGTGGTCCGCGCCGGCGAGCGCCTGCGGCAGGATCCGCTGACTGGCCAGGGCGAGCTCGTCCGAACCCCGCCCGCCCAGGACGATCGCCGGGGCCCACCCGGGTACCGGGACGATCGTCGGGCGCCGCAGGACCGAACCGAGGACACGGGTGAACTCGGAGTTGGTGACCGGTTCCGGGGCGGTGGCGTTGACCGGGCCCGTCACCTCGGGGTCGACGATCGCCCGCAGGTAGATGTCGGTGAGGTCGTCCAGCGAGATCCAGGACATCCACTGCTCTCCCGAACCGAGGCGGCCGCCGAGCCCGGAACGGGTGATGGCGGCCAGCGGCGGGAGCATCCCCCCGGAACCGGACAGCACGATGCCCGTGCGCACGTTCACCACCCGGGCCCCGGCGAGACGTGCGGGCTCGCAGTCGCGCTCCCAGTCGACGACGATGTCGGCGACCGGACCGGAGCCGGGAGCGGAGTCCTCGACGAGCCGCTCGTCGCCGCGGTCGGCGCCGTAGTAGCCGATCGCCGACGCGGACACGAGGGTGGTGGACCCGCCGCGGGCGGCGACGAGTTCGGCGAGACGACGGGTGGGGCCCACGCGACTGTCGCGGACGAGTTCGAGATGCCGGTCCGTGAAGCGCCCAGCGATGGGGGCACCGGCGAGATGGACCAGGACGTCGACGCCCTCGAGGAGGTCAGCGGCGGGATCGCCGGTGTCCCAGTGGCGCTCCCCCGGGCCACGGGCGTCGCCGCGGACGAGGCGGATGACCCGGTGTCCGGCGACCCCGAGCAGCGCGGTGAGGGCGGTGCCCACGAGGCCCGACGCGCCGGTGACGGCGACGGTCAGAGCGCGGTTGTCGTACCGGGCGAGGCTGTCGAGGTCGGCGGCCATCTGGCGGTACCGGTAGGCGAACACCGGCGAGAGCATCCGGCCGGGCACCCGGGCGTCGATCCTGTCGCCGAGCAGGGCGGTGCCGTCCGGACCGGCCGTCACCGTATGCGTGTGGACCCATCCGGTCGTCGCGGCGTACGGCTGGGACACGCAGCGGTCGACGAACCGCTCACCCTCGATGAAACCGGCGGGGTCGTGCTGCGCGAGCCAGCGGGGTCCGAAGCGGACTCCGAGAGGTCCCGGCAGCGCCGTACGCGGTTCGAGGACCGCCACGCCGTCCCGCAGTGAATCGGCCTCACTCACCGGTCGCAGCGGCATGAACGGGGGCGAGAGCCGGCGGAAGGCGCCGGGCGAGGCGAAGTAACGCCACGCCTCGTCGGGGGTGGCCGGAACCGTGCAGGTGAGATCGATGCTCATCGGGTGCTCATCACGGCAGGAGGCAGAGCGGGGTCACGTCGCCGCGGCCGCCCGCCATAGGAACGGTGAGGAAGGCGCATGACCACCAACCGCGGTCCTCGATCACGCCGCGGACGGTGGACCACTGCTCGGCGTCGAGGACCGGCTCGCGACTGAGCACGAACCCGGACGACCGCGTGGGGTCGCCCACGATGGCCAGCGAGTAGTCGTCGGCCAGGTAGGTGATCCGGTAGTTGACGGGTCCGTTCTCGTCCTGGAACGGGACCATCGGGAAGTTGACCCGGAGCGAGGCGTTGGTGTCGGTGTCGCGGACCTTCGCCTCGCCCTCGATCACCGAGTCCGAACTGATGGCCGAGCCGCACGAGTTGCGCACGGAGACCGTGCCGGGCGCGGTCACCGCGTACTCGGCCCTGGTGTCGTTGGTGCACTGCAGCGTGTAGGGCTGCGGGATGGCGGCGACCTGGAACCACTCTCCCTGGTACCGCTCGAGGTCGACGGAGTCGACCTGGGTGAGCTCGGGTCCGCCGAGGGAGCCCACGGCGACACCGTCGGGCAGGAGCTGCGAGGAGCCGCCGCCGAGGCGTCCGCCGTCGGTGACGTCCTGAGCGCTGGCCACGGGGGCGGTGCCCAGGCCCGCCGCGAGGAGCGGCGCGACGGCCAGGGCCGTCACCAGGCCTCGCAGGCGGGACCGGGACGGGCCGGAGCGGGGGCTGGTGCTGGTGCGGGCGGCGGTGCTGGTGCGGGCGGTGGTGCTCATGCGTGGATCTCCTCGGTCGTGGTGGGGCCGGCGCCGTGGTCGCCGGTGAGGCGGTCGGGGTCGTCGGACGCGGAACCTGCGGTGGCGCCGCGGCGGGTCTGTCCTCGCGGGTCACCCGGCCACCACACCTTGTCCCCCACGAGGGTGAACAGGGCGGGCACGACCAGGGTGCGCACGACGAAGGTGTCGAGCAGGACACCGAGGGCGACGATCACGCCGACCTGGGTGAGCACGATCAGCGGAAGGACGCCGAGGACCACGAACACCGAGGCGAGCACGATGCCGGCGGAGGTGATGACGCCGCCCGTCAACGCGACGGCGCGGACCATCGCCTCCCTGGTGGCGTGGGTGGAGGCCTCCTGGCGGGCCCGGATGGTGAGGAAGATCGAGTAGTCCACGCCGAGGGCCACCAGGAACAGGAAGCTGTACAGCGGCACCGACACGTCCAGGCCGGGGAAGCCCAGGATCTGGGTGGTGACGAACGTGCCGAGCCCGAGAGCGGCGAGCGACGACAGCACGGTCGCCGCCATGACCAGCAGGGGCGCGACGACCGACCGCAGGACCAGAACCAGGACGACGAACACCACGAGCAGGATGAGCGGCGCGATCAGGGTGAGGTCACGCAGGTTGCCCTGGGACGTGTCGACGGCCTCGGCCACCGTCCCGCCCACCAGCGCCTCGGCACCGGGGACCGTGTCGACGGCCTCGCGGAGCGCGATCACGCTGTCCTCCGACCGGTCGGTCGCGGGCGCGGCGTCGAGGACCACGGTGACGCGGCTCCATCCCGTCCCGGACTCGCCGGCCGGGCGGGCGGACACGACACCCTCCACATCCCGGACCACCTCGGTGATCTCGCCCTCGGTGCCGGTGCGGGTGAGCACGGTGACCGGGTCGGTGACGCCGGCCGGGAAGTGCTCGGCGGCGGTCTCGAGCCCGGCGGCCGCCTCGGAGGGGGTACGGAACTGTTCGGTCTGGCTCAGGCCGATACGCGTACCGAACAGGCCGAGCGACAAAACGGCGAGGAGCAGGACGCAGGAGACGAGGACCGTCACGGGGCGCTTGACCACGCGCGCGGCGACGCGGCCCCAGACGCCCGGCGGGACGTCCTCGTCGAAGTCCCGCGGGGTCACGGGGGCGCCGTCGTCGGTTTGCGTGCCGGCAGGTCCCTCGTGCGGGCGCGGGATGAACGGCCAGAACAGGCCGCGGCCACACACGGCCAGGGCGGCGGGCAGCGCGACGAGCGCGTAGACCAGGGCGACGAGCAGGCCCACCGCCGCGGAGGCGCCGAGCGATCGGTAGTTGGGCAGGGCCGCCAGGAGCAGGGTGAGCAGGGCGAGCACGACCGTGACGTTGCTGGCGATGATGGCCGGGACCGCGCCCCGGTACGCGTCGCGGAGGGCGGTTCGACGATCCGAGGTCTTGCGGAGTTCCTCGCGGTAGCGGGACACCAGGAGCAGGGCGTAGTTGGTTCCGGCACCGAAGACGAGGACGGAGACGATGCCGGAGGTGGACCCGTCGACGGTGATGTCGAGTGCTTCGCCGACCTTGGCGACGAGCAGCGCCGCGACGCGGTCGGCGACACCGATGATGATCAGCGGGACGAGCCACAGCACCGGTGAGCGGTAGGTGACGATGAGCAGTACCGCGACGACCAGGGCCGTGGCCGCCAGGAGTCGGAAGTCGGCGCCCTCGAACGCGGCGGCGGTGTCGGCGGCGAACCCCGGGCCGCCGGTGAGCTGGGCGCTGATGCCCTCGTCGAGACCGTCGGCGACGGCGTCCCTCATCTCCGACACCAGGTCGCTGGCCGCGCCCCCGGAGAGGAACTGGGCGTCGACCGGCACCAGCATGAGGGCGGCGGCGCCGTCCTCGGACGGGATGGGTCCCTCTGCGGGAGCACCGACGACCTCGGCCATGCGCTCGCCGGCGCCGACGGCCGCGGCGATGCCCTCGGGCCCCAGTTCGTCGCCGTCCTCGCGGGTCACCACGAGGACCGCGGGGACGGACTCGGACCCCGGGAACTCGCGCTGGATCTCGGAGACGAGGGCGGCCTCGGAGTCGTCCGGGAGCGTCTGTGGCCCCTGCGACGAGCCCTCCGAGGAGGCGAAGGCGAACACCGCGCCGCTCACGAGGAGCACGACCACGAGCATCAACCACGCGGAGAGCTTGCCCGTGACGACGCCGACCCACCCGTCGGCCGACCCCGACCGCCCCGTCGACCCTGGCTTCTCTGCAGCCGAGCGCTCAGCTCTCATCGGTTCCCTTGTCTTCACACGTCGTATTCGGAGAGGAACGCCTCGAGGATGGTGGTGACCTCGTCGGGACGTTCCATGCTGGGCGAGTGCCCCGCACCGGGGATCTCGCGATAGCGGGAGCCCGCGATCAGCTCGGTGATCCGCCGGGACTTGTCCGGGGGCGTGGCCGCGTCCTCTGACCCCACCATGACCAGCGTCGGGGCGATGATGCGGATGGCCTCGTCCTCACACGGGTCACGGTCGGCGACGGAGTCGATGGCCTTGACCAGCCCCACGCGATCGGTGCGCTCGAGCTGGGTCATCCACTCCTGCACCCAGGGGGCGTCGAGGTTGCCCTCGGCCAGCATGATCGGCGCCACCCGCGCACGCAGGGGCTTCATGCCGGCCACGCGGTACACCTTGGACAGCGTCTTGTACTTGCTGCGGTTGGCCGGCTCCTCCGCGGTGGCGGCGGTGTCCATGAGCGTCAGGGTGTGCACGATCTCCGGGTTGCGGGCGGCCAGGCGCATCCCCACGAACCCGCCCATGGACAGGCCCACGAAGTTCACCACCGGGATCTGCAGGTGCCGCAGGAGTTCGGACACGTCCACGGTCAGGGTGTCCATGTCGTAGCCACCCATGGCCCGCGGGGAGTTGCCCTGCCCGCGGAAGTCGATCGTCACGCACCGGTACTTGTCGCGCAGACGGGCGATCTGGTGCTGGAACATCCAGCCCGAGAACAGCAATCCGTGGGCGAAGAACACCACCGGGGCGTCATGGCGTCCCGCGGGGGCGCCGGTGTCCGTGTAGGCGATCGTCGTGTGACCGCGCTGGAAGGTGGGCATCGTGGCGTTCTCCTGACGTGCTCTCGCGGCCGCCTGGAACGGCCTCTACGGTCGTACGATACGACGCCCGCCCGGGCGCGAGGCGGCCTCGAGCCGATCCGACGTGCGGTCGGCCGACATCGTCACCTCAGGGTGACCAGTCGGCGCGGGTCGTCGGGCCCGGCCGCCCGCTCGAGGTGCTGGTGTTCGTTGACCGCGATACACGTCATCCCGCCCCGACCCACCACGACCCGGGCGGTCCCGGTGTTCACGGTCACGCGCTGCAACCGGGTCCACAGCCCCACGACTCCTTCGGGGTCGGCGAGGAGGCCGGCGACCGCCAGGGAGATCGTGCCGGCGGAGGAGACGACGACGGTCGTCCTGCCCGTCCCGGACCTCGCGGCGGCGTCCGCCAGGGCGTCGTCGGCGTCACGCCGGTACTCGGCGAACGCCTCGAGCCCCGCCCAGTGCCCGAGGGCGGCGTCGAGTTGACGCTGGAACGCCTGCTTGGCCTCGTCGGAGGCACCGGCGGAGTCGAGGGTCCCGTGCTCGGTGGTCAGGCCGGCCACGCGGGCGGCCTCCAGTACCGCGTCGGCGTCGTACTCGGCCCAGCGCTCGTCGACCTCCACGGCGACGTCCTCGGCGGCGTCCCGGTCGTGGTGGGCGCGCAGGCCGGCGAGCAGGCCCTCCGCCGTCTCGCGCTGTCGGCGCAGGCCACCGTGGATGATCACGTCGGGCCGCAGCCCGCGGCCGGCCATGTCCTCGCCGGCCAGGCGCGCCTGCAGGTGACCGGTCTCCGACAACCGGTCGTAGTCGCCGCTGCCGAACGAGGCCTGCCCGTGGCGGACGAGGTGGATGGACCCCATCAGCGCCCACCACCCGTCGTGCCGGTGGGTCGCCCGCCGATCACGGGGAGATCGCCGATCACCGGCAGGCCTCCGAGCAGACCCGTCACCTTGCCCCGGACGTCGTGGACGCCCCCGGCGAGCAACGGGAGCACGACCCGCGGGACGCCGAGCAGTTCCGGGACCACGTCCCGCGGGGAGACCCTGGTCGGTGTGAGGCGACCGTCGCCCGTGCGGATGATGCGCAGGCACCGCTGCTCGAGGAACGCCACTCCGGGTCGGAAGGCGCGGAACGCCGGGTTGGTGGTCTGCCCGTGGAAGTAGCGGTGGTTGATCTGCTGGGCGATCACGGCCAGGCGGAACAGACCGAACACCTCGTAGAAGCGCCACTGCTCCGCGGTGATGTCCAGTCCGGCCCGGCGGGCGTACCGCTCGACGACCTGCTTGCGGGTGAGCATCCCGGGCGCGTGGGTGGGCTGGCGGCGGAACGCCTTGAACAGCGGGCCGTCGTCGTCTTGCACCCAGTAGGCCAGTGCGCCGCCGAGGTCCATGAGCGGGTCGCCGACGGTGGCCATCTCCCAGTCCAGGACGCCGATGACGTGGGTGACGTCGTCCGGGTCCAGCACGAGGTTGTCGAAGCGGAAGTCGTTGTGCACCAGGCAGTGGCCCACGTCGTCGGGCTGGTTGGCGTGCAGCCACTTCATCACCGGCGCGAAGTCGGGCACGTCCGGGGTGCGGGCGCGACGGTAGCGGGCGGACCAGCCCTCGACCTGGCGGCGCACGTATCCCTCGCCGCGGTCGAGGTCGCCCAGGCCCGCGGCCCCGACGTCCACCAAGTGGAGGTCGGCGAGCGCGTCGACGGCCGCCTCGGCGAGATGCCGGGTGGTGACCCGGTCCATGAGCAATTCGCGGGGCAGCTCCTTGCGCAGGATGGTGCCCTCCATCCGCTCCATCACGTAGAAGTCCGAGCCGATCACCGAGTGGTCGCCGCAGAACCCCACCATGCGCGGCACCAGCGGGTACACCGGTCGCAGCGCCGACTGGACGCGGTGTTCGCGCTTCATGTCGTGGGCACCGCGGGCCTTCGTCCCGGCCGGCGGGCGGCGGAGGACCAGGTCCGCGCCCGGGTAGCGCAGCAGGTAGGTGAGGTTGGACGCGCCACCGGTGTACTGCCGGACCTCGGGGATGACCGGCTCGTCGTCGTCGCCCAGATTCACCCCCGCCAGCACGGTCGGGTCGTCGGGCGCGATCGACCGCAACCACGCGGCCACGGCCTCGACGTCGAACGCGTCCTCGCGGCGCACCGCGTCGGTTCCCGGGACGCGGCGCCGCAGGGCGGCGTCGCGGTCGGGCGTGCCGTCGCGGGCGGTCATCGGGTCGCTCCGGTCTTCTCGGTGCCACCGGTGGTGGCGGCGTCGCGGTAGGGCGCGAGCAGGGCCCGGGCGACGACGCCGAGGTGGACCTCGTCGGGGCCGTCGGCCAGTCGCAGCGACCGCGCGGTGGCGTACGCCCCGGCCAGGGGGAAGTCGTCGCTCATGCCGCCGCCACCGTGGAGCTGCAGGGCCATGTCGATCACCTGCTGCGCCATCTTCGGAACGGCGGCCTTGATGGCGCTGACCTCCACGGCGGCCTGTCCCTCGGTGTCGAGCTTCCAGGCGGCGTGCTGGACCAGCAGGCGCGCCTGGTCGATCGCGATGCGCGCCTCGGCGAGACGCTCACGGTTGCCGCCGAGGTTGACGATGGGTTTGCCGAAGGCCACGCGACCCGAGGCACGGCGGCAGGCCAGGTCCAGGGCCATCTCGGACAGGCCGATCAACCGCATGCAGTGGTGGACGCGGCCGGGCCCGAGGCGGCCCTGCGCGATCTCCGCGGCCTTGCCCGGACCGGCGATGATGCTGGACACCGGCAGTCGCACGCCGTCCAGGGTCACCTCGCCGTGGCCGAGCGGTTCGTCGTAGACCCCCTGGGCGGTGAGCATGCGCTCGACGCGGACCCCGGGGGCGTCCATCGGCACCAGGACCATCGAGTGGCGCAGGTAGCGGTGCGCGTCCGGATCGGACACGCCCATGAAGATGCCCACCTTGCAGTCCGGGTGGCCGACGCCCGTGGACCACCACTTCCGGCCGTCGAGGACGACCTCGTCACCCTCGATACGGGCGGTGGCGGCCATGTTCGAGGCGTCCGAGGAGGCCACATCCGGCTCGGTCATGAGGAAGGCGCTGCGGATCTTCCCGTCCAGTAGCGGGTCCAGCCACCGGTCCTTCTGCTCCTGAGAGCCGTACTTGAGCAGGACCTCCATGTTCCCGGTGTCCGGGGCGTTGCAGTTGAACACAAGCGGGGCGAGGAACGAGCGGCCCATCTCCTCGGCGACCGGCGCGTAGTCGGTGTTGCTCAGGCCCGTGCCGCCGTGGGTGCCGTAGCGCTCGGCGTAGGGCCCCTCGTGTCCGGCCGGGAGGAAGAGGTTCCACAGTCCCTGCTCGCGGGCGCGGGCCTGGAGCTCCGGGACCCGCGGATCGACCGCCCACGGATCCTCCCCTGCCAGCCGGCGCCGGGCGATGTCGGCGTGGATCTCCGGCTCCACCGGGGCGATGTGGGTGTCGATGAACGCGCGGACGGCTGCGGTGAGCTCAGCGGCGCGGGGCGAGGAGGAGAAGTCCATGGGTTCATCGTGGCACAGCCCGACGAACGGGTCCCGGCTCCGCGGCGTCTCCACGTGCGGGCCGGGGCCGGGGGTCGCGCGCGGGCCCGCCGACGGGTGACCCACAATGGCGAGACGGAGAACCCCTCCGCGACCCGCCCGGCCGGTGGGTCGTCACAGCGAGAGCGAGACGCCCGACGATGCTGCCGGACACCGAGGGTTGGTTCCGACGCCGGAGCCTGACCGCCCGGGACTTCGACGCCGCCGGGGTGGCCGCGGCGAAGGCCGGCCGACGCCTGTCGGTGGTCCTGCCCGCCCGCGACGAGGAGGCCACGGTCGGCGCCATCGTCACCGCGCTGCGCGAGCACCTGGTGGAGGCGGTGCCGCTGCTCGACGAGATCGTCGTGATCGACTCCGACTCCACCGACGACACCGCGCGGGTCGCCCGCGCCGCCGGCGCCGTGGTCCACGCGCAGTCCGAGATCCTGCCGGAGTGGGGGTCGGTCCCGGGCAAGGGCGAGGCGTTGTGGAAGTCCCTCGCGGTGACGACCGGGGACGTGGTGGCGTTCATCGACGCCGACCTACGCGACTTCGACCCGGCCTTCGCCGTCGGGTTGCTGGCCCCGCTGGTCCTGGATCCGTCACTCGGCTTCGTCAAGGGGTGCTACGACCGACCGCTCGCGGACGGCGTCACGGTGTCGCCCTCGGGCGGCGGTCGGGTGACCGAACTCGTGGCCCGGCCGCTCATCGACGCCTGGTGGCCGGAGCTGGCGGGGTTCGTCCAGCCACTGGCCGGGGAGTACGCGGCCACCCGGGAGGTCCTCGAACGGATCCCGTTCGCGCGGGGCTACGGCGTCGAGCTCGCGCTCCTGGTGGACGTGTGGGAGTTGGTGGGGCTCGACGCGATGGCGCAGGTGGACCTGGGCATCCGGCGGCACCGCAACTCCCCCGACGACTCGTTGGCCCGGATGGCCGCGCAGATCCAGCTCACCGCGCTGGACCGGCTGGTCCGCGGTGGCCGCGTCACCACGACGGTGCGACCGGATCAGCGGCTCACCACGTTCACCCGGTCGCCGGCGGGGGCCTACTCGCCCACCACCACGCGCATCGAGACCGGCGACAGGCCCCCGATGTGCGAGGTGAGGGTTCAGCCGCGGGCGGGCTCCTGATCCTCGGGGCTGCGGGCATCCGGCTCCTGCCGCGCCCGCGCGCGGCGCCGGTCGCGTAGCACCCACACCGCGAGGCCGACGGCGACCACGGCCAGCGCCGCGACGACGAACCACAGGTCGTCGATCCCGGCGACCCGGCGCTCGATGGCGGCCTGCAGGTCGAACTGGGCGTCCACGCCCATCACCGAGCCGAGGGCCGCGGTGCCGTCGGTGAGGATGAACAGCAGTCCCACCGCGATGAACAGCACCCCGGCGATGAGTGAGGTGGTGTGCGTGCGGACGGGCCCCAGGGTGACGTCGCGACCGCAAATCCATCGCCGACGCGACACGCCCAGCCGGTCCCACGCCAGGGCGAGCACCGCGAGCGGGACGACCATGCCGACCGCGTAGGCGCCCATGACGGCCGCACCGTAGGCGGGCGAACCCCCGGCCATCGCCAGGGTGAGGACACCGCCGAGCAGCGGGCCCGAGCAGAATCCGGCGAACCCGTAGAGGGCGCCCAGCGCGAGGACGGCCACGGGGCCGCTGCCGGTGACGCGGGACGAGGCGTCCGAGAGTCCGGGGAGCCGGAAGCCGCCCCCGATCGCGGTGTAGACACCCAGGGCGACGACGACGAGGCCACCGATCAACGTCACGGTCCCGCGGTGGACGGTGAACAGCGAACCGATGGCCCCGACCCCCGCCCCGAGCGGGACCAGGACGATGGCGAGGCCGAGCAGGAACAGCCCGGTCCGGGCGAGGAGCACCCGGCGGGTGCCGAAGGCGTAGGCGAAGAAGGCGGGCAGCAGCAGGGCCGAGCACGGGCTGAGGATGCTCAGGACGCCGCCGAGGAATCCGCCGATCAGTCCGATCTGTTCGGTCATCGGGCCCACGTCACCCGTCGAGTGAGCTGTCGATGACGTTGCGGAACGTCTCCGCGGAGCGGGCACCGATGATGCCCGTTCCGTTGATGAGGAACGTCGGGGTCGAGGTGGCACCGAGTGCGGTGGCCGCCTCGTAGTCGGCCCGGATCGCCTCGTCGTACCGGTCGCTGGTCATGTCCTCGCGGAAGCGCTCGATGTCGGCGACGCCGGCCTCGCGGGCGTACCCGACCAACTTCTCCTCGTTGAGGTCCGGGTGACCGCGGTCGGGGGAGTCGGCGAAGACGACCTCGGTGAACTCCCAGAACCGGCCCTGGTCGGCGGCGGCGCGGCCGGCTCGCGCGGCGGCCATCGACTGCTCGCCGAAGATCGGCAGGTCCCGCCATTCGATCCGCAGCTCGCCGCTGCCGACGTATTCCTCGACCAGGGCGGGCTCCACCTCGCGGGAGAACTTGGCGCAGAACGGGCAGCGGAAATCGGTGTACATGGTCATCACGACCGGCGCGTCGACGGGCCCCATGGCCATCGGGTCGCCCTCCTCGAAGCGCGCGATGCCCTCCATGGACTCCGGGCCGGGAGCCTGTTCCGGGCTGGTCTGCCGATCGTCGGACACCTCCGACGTCCCCGCGGCGGACCCGTCGGCGGACGGTTCGCCCCCGCCCACCTCGCGGGCGAGGAGGATCGCCACGAGGGCGAGGAGTACGGCCACCACGAGGGACAACGCGATGACCGGGACGCTCGGACGACGGGGCACTTCGGGGCTCCTGCGGGTGCGATCGGGGATGGGACCGACCCGCGAGCGGGCCACTTCCTACTACGTTGCATAGTAGTTCGCGGCGGTGGCGCGATGTCAACCCGCCAGCGCGGAGCACATCCCCAGCACGAGCGTCGTCGCCGCGGCCGCGGAGATCGCCGCCGGGGAGACCGCGTGCACGAGCGCCAGCGCGAGACCGGGCCCCGTCCCCCGGGGTCCGGCCGGACCCGAGGACAGGACGGCCACCCGGCCGGCCGGGGCACCGAGCTCGCCGAGGGCACCGCGCACGGCCGCCGCACCACCGGCACCGAGCGCGGCCCGCCGGTCCGCGGCCAGCTCGGCGAGGACGGACACCTCCGCTGCTGCTCGCCGCAGCAGGGGCACCGGCGAGAACACCGTGCGCAGTGCCGCCGCCGACGTCACCGCGACGTGGTGACGCCCCCGCAGATGCGCGATCTCGTGGTCGAGCACGGCCCGCCGGCGCTCCTCGCCGAGATCCCACAGGGCGGTGGAGGCCACCACCGTCCCGCCGGGCGAGGCCGACCCGCGTCGCCCCACGCCCGGGAACCCGCGCGTCGCCGCCCCCGGCAGTGCGTAGGCGACGGGTTCGTCGTCGGCGATCCACCACACCCGTACCCCGTCGACGTGGTCGGTGGCCTCGACCAGTGACCGCAGCGACCGGGCGTGCGCCCGCGCCGAGCGCCGGGCCCGGGACATCGCCGCCACGACCACCGCGACCGCGGACACCGCCGCCACCACGGCCACCGCGACGACCACGCCACGGACGGCGGCCGGCCACACGCCGCTCGCCGCCGGATCGAACATCGTCGCGCACGCCGTGACGGCGGTGGCGGCGGGCGCGAACCCCCTCAGCGGCTGCACGTGCATCACCACCGGGGCGGCGACGAGCAGGGACACGAAGACGACGCCGGTGCCGATCCAGGCACCCAGCGCGACGCCCGGCCGCGCCGCCGCATCCACGGCGCGACGCAGGTAGGCAGGGCCGGCGGCGCCGACGACCAGCGCCGCGAGCAGCATCCCGATGCCCATCAGGTGTCCCCGCCGCCGCGGAGGCGCGCGGTGATCCTGCGGAGCACTCCCGCCTCCTCCGGGGCCAGGTCTCCACCCTCCCTCGAGACGAAGTGCAGGAGGAGCTTCTGCGCGTCGCCGCTCGACCGGAGCAGTTCACCCAGGGCGTCGGCGCCGAAGTCCTCGCGGCTGCGCGCGGGCCGGTACCGGTACCCGCGGCCGACCTTCTCGCGCGTCACCGCCCCTTTGTCGTACAGGTGCGTCAGGACGGTCATCACGGTCGTGTAGGCCAGTGGCCGCCGGTCCGCGAACCGATCCGCGACCTCGCGGACGGACAGGTCGTCGCCGTCACCCGCGCACTCGTCCCACAGCAATTCGAGGACGGCGGTCTCGAGCTCACCGAGACCGGGCAGCGAATGGGCCACGACAGCGCTCCTCCCGATCGATCTACCAGGGCCGGTGGCGGATACCCCGCCGGTATGCTGACCATGGTGGCATGAACCACTCGTCCGGCGCGTCGGCCGCCCCCCGAAACGCGCCCGCTCCCGAGACCGCGTCGTCCGGGACCGCGTCGTCCGGGATCGCGTCGACCCCGGCGGTGTTCGCCCCCGCCCGCGCCGCCCTGGCGGCGCTCGGGACCTTCCTGCTGATCGGCATCCCCACCGACATCCTGCCCAACCCGGTGTTCGGCCGCGAGATCCCCGTCCGCTGGTGGGAGTACCCGGTGCTCGCCGCCACCGTACTGCTCACCGCCGCCTGGTTCGGCATCAGGTCCGCGCGGGAGGCCGGCGTCGGCAGCGCCGCCAGGCATCCCGCCGGAGCCGAGCCGTCCGAACGCCCTGCGCTGGTCACCGTGGGCGTGGCGACCGCCTGGTTCGCGGTGGCGTGCCCCGTCTGCAACAAGATCGTGCTGATCCTGCTCGGCACCACCGGCGCGCTCGGGGTGTGGGCCCCGCTGCAGCCGTGGCTCGCGGCCCTGTCGCTGGCCCTCCTGGCCGGCGCCGTGATCTACCGGTGGCGGGCCCGCCCCTGCGCCGATGGCGCCTGCGCGTCCGACGCCTGCGCGGTGCCGCCCACCGGGAGCGGGGACCGCGCTACCGACGCCGCGCGGACCCGCTGAGCATCGGCGTCAACGGCACCACCGGCGGGAACGGACGGGCCTGCAGGCCGGAGACGTCGAAGCCCGCCTCCGCGACGTGCCGGGCGGTGTCGCGGTTCGGGTGACACCCGCCTCCGAGTCGGCTCCACACGGGCTCGATCCGGTCGGCGACGCGACCCAGCCGACCGTCGGCCCGGACGTGTTCGAGCAGACGCAGCTCGCCGTGCGGGGCGAGCACCCGCAGGGCCTCTGCCAGGGCGGCCGGGACGTCGGGGACGGTGCACAGGACGAGCCCGAACACCACGGCGTCGGCCTCACCGTCGGCGAGCGGGAGCGCCTCCGCCACCGTGTCCACCACCTCGACGTCCACCGCCGCCCGCTGTGCGTGCCGGCGGGCGTACGCGCGCAGGTGCGGGTCCGGTTCGACCGCCACCACCCGGGTGACCTCCGGCGGGTAGTGCTCGAAAGTCACCCCGCTGCCGGCGCCGACCTCCACCACCGTGCCCGACAGGCCGTCGACCAGACGCCGTCGCGACTCGGCCAGGCCGATCCGCTCCAGCACCGGGCTGGCCACCACCCACGCGCGGGCGAAGAGTGACGCATCCTGCCGTTCGCGAGACCTATTCATGCGAAGATACGGTACCGGGTATCCGCCGGTCCCGGGGCCGGTCCAACGATTCCCACCGACACAACGATTCACACCGAGACAGCGATTCTCACCGACACAGGGAGGTCCGCCGCGATGCGCACGACGACCGGGTTACCGGACTGGGACACGGTTCTGGCCGTGGTCGCCCACCCTGACGACGAGTCCTTCGGCCTCGGCGCGATCCTCTCGGGCCTCGCGGGCGCAGGCGCGCGTGTCCACGTCCTCTGCCTGACCCGGGGCGAGGCCTCGACCCTCCACGGTGTGGAGGGCGAGCTGTCCGTGATCCGCGAGCGCGAACTACGCGCCGCTGCCGACGCGCTCGGTGCGCGAGGGGTCACCCTCCTGGACCTCCCCGACGGCGGACTGACGGCGCTCGGTGCGGCCGGGCTCGACGACGCGGTCGAGCAGGAGATCGAGGCGGTGAGGCCTGACGGGCTGGTCGCCTTCGACTCCACCGGCATCAGCGGCCACCCCGACCACGTGGCCGCCACCGCGGCGGCCGTCCGCGCGGGCGAGCGCCACGACCTGGGGGTGCTGGCGTGGGTCCTCCCCGACGACCTCTGCGCCACACTGGCGGGCGAGGGGTACGCCGGGTTCCTCGGGCGCCCGGCCGACGAGATCGACCTGGCCCTGACCGTCGACCGTGCCGCGCAGCTGGCCGCGGTGGAATGTCACCCCAGCCAGGCCGTCCCGGGCAGCGTGCTGTGGAGGAGACTGGAACTGCAGGGAGACACCGAACACCTCCGGTGGCTCCGCCACCCCTGAGAACCGTGCCCGACAGCCGAGCCTGGCAGCCGTGCCTGGCAACCGAGCCTGACAACCGTGCCCGAACCGAAAGGACCACCGCCCGTGGACGCCTCCGCATGGAACGCCCGCTACCTCGCGCAGCCCGATGCGTGGGGCACGACCCCCGCCGCCCGGATCGTCGCCGAGGTGACGGCCGCCGAGGACACCGGGCTGGACGTGGGCACCGCCGTCGACCTGGCCTGCGGTGACGGTCGGCACGCGCGGTGGCTCGCCGCGCACGGCTGGCAGGTGCAGGCGGTCGACTTCTCCGAGGTCGCCATCGAGCAGGCTCGCGCCAAGGACTCCGACGACGGACGCAGCGGCAGCGTCGACTGGGTCGTCGGCGACGCCACCACCTGGGCCCCATCCGAGGCCGTCGACCTCGTCGTCGTCGGATTCCTCCACCTCGACCTCCCCGCACTGACCGCCGTACTGCGCAGCGCCGGCACCTGGCTGCGCCCCGGCGGCCACCTGGTCTACCTCGGCCACGCCGCCGAGAACCTCCGCCGCGGCGTGGGCGGTCCGCAGGATCCCACCGTGCTCCCCGACATCGCCGACCTCGCCCGCGGCGCCGAGGGACTCGAGGTGGTCTCGCTGCGGCACGACCTGCGGCCTGCCGGCAAGGCCACCGCCGTCGACGTGCTCCTGCACGCCCGAACCTGGGGTGGAGCGTGACCCGCGCAGGCGACGCCACGCACACCGCGCGGGAGACGGGCCGGGCGACGGCGCAGCGGCGGATCCTCACCGTCCTCGTCCTGGCCCAGCTCCTCGCCGGGGCCGGACTCGCCGCGGGCATCACCGTGGGCGCGCTGCTCGCCGAGGACCTGCTCGGTGGCCCCGGCCTGTCCGGGCTGCCGTCGGCCCTGTTCACCGGTGGCTCCGCCCTCGCCGCGATCGCGGTCGGCAAGCTCTCCCAGGCCCGCGGCCGCCGCCCGGGCCTGGCCGCCGGATTCGCGGTCGGCGCACTCGGCGCACTCGGCATCGTCGCGGCCACCGCCCTCGAATCGCTGCCGCTGCTGTTCGCCTCGTTCGTCATCTACGGCTCCGGCACGGCCACCAACCTGCAGGCCCGCTACGCCGGCGCCGACCTCGCCACCGACGCCACCCGCGCCCGGTCCCTGTCCTACGTTCTGCTCGGCACCACCGCGGGCGCCGTCGCCGGGCCCAACCTCGTGGGGCCCACCGGCGTCGTCGCCGAGGCGCTGGGCCTGGCCCCGCTCGCGGGACCGTTCCTCCTCGCCGCCGCGGCCTACGGCGGTGCCGCGCTGGTCATCTCCCTGCTGCTGCGGCCCGACCCCCTGCTCGAGGCGCGCAGGATGGAGATCGCGGCAGCGGAGGCGGCGCTCACCTCGTCGTCGTCGTCACTGTCGTCGCCACTGTCGTCGTCGTCCCCCTCCCCCGCCGCCGACTCCGAACGGCACGCCGTGGCGCCCGTACCGACCCGCATCTGGACGGCCGACGTCATCACCGGTGTCGTGGTGATGGCGCTGACCCAGTTCGTCATGGTCGGGCTCATGACCATGACCCCCGTGCACATGCGCGCCCACGACCACACCGTGACCGTCGTGGGCGTCGTGATCTCGCTGCACGTCGCCGCGATGTTCCTGCCCGCGCCCCTGTCCGGGCTGCTCGTGGACAAGTTCGGCACCCGCGCCGTGGCGGTGTCCGCGGGCCTGGTGCTGTTGGCCGCCGGAGGGCTCGCCGCCCTGGCCCCGCCGCAGTCCACGGCGCTCGTCGCGCTGGCACTGATCCTGCTGGGACTGGGCTGGAGCCTGGGCCTGGTCGCCGGCACGACCGTCCTCACGACGTCCGTGCCGACCACCGTGCGTGCCAGCGTCCAGGGGCAGGCCGATGTGGCCGTGGCGCTGTCCGGCGCGGCCGGCGGTCTGCTGTCCGGCCTGGTGTTCGCGTGGATCGACTTCCGCGGGCTGGGCTTCACGCTCGCCGCCCTGTCGCTCGTCGTGGTGGCGGCCGTGCGGCCGCGGCGCGTGTCCGACCCGGTCTGACCGCCGAGTGGTCACAAATGCACCGACTCGCCGTGGGCGACCTGGGGATATGCGAACGGAATCGACCACTCGCTGGTGAATCCCCGGGGCCCGGATCAGCCGACCGGCATCTGCTCCCGCCGCTGCCCGGCGGGACCGGCGGGACCGGCGGGACCGGCGGCGTCCGCGCGTTCGGCCAGATCCACGCGCCACCACACCAGGAAACCCCAGATCACGAACGCGCCGTACACCAGGTACAGCGCCGCCGACGGGTAGTAGCCGGCCTTGAGCAGCAGCGGCACCCCCACGATGTCGACGCCGATCCACAGCAGCCAGAACTCCGTCCACCCGCGGGCCATGCCGTAGGTCGCGAGGATCGATCCGGTGAAGATCCACGCGTCGGCCCACGGCCCCCACGAGCCGAGCTGGGCGAAAATCCAGCCGAACACCAGGGTGCCGGTCACCATCCCGATGACGAGACCCGCCCGTTGCCGGCCGGTCGCCCAGTGGGGATGAACGGCCACCGCGTCGGCGGCCGAGCCTCCGGGCATCGCGGCGCTCGCACGCCTGGACTGCGACCACCGCCACCAGCCGTAGACGCCCACCGCCAGGAACATGACCTGCCGGCCGGCCTGACCGTAGAGGTCCACGTCCTGCGGGGTGTGGAAGACGCCGCCGAGGAAGACGGTCAGAAGGGTGAGATTGCCGACGATTCCGACTGGCCACGCCCACACCACCCGGCGCATACCGCCGATGGCGGCCGCCAGGCCGAAGACGTTGCCGACGATCTCGCGCCACAGGATCGGCACGCCACCGATCATCAACTGCGCGTCGAGGAATTCCACGAGAAGGCTCATCGTGTGCCCCTTTCACGGGCTCTACACAGACGGCCCAGGGCTTGTGACACGACGCCCGCCCGGCCACGGTCGTCGTCGACCGGGACCGCGTCGGGTGACGCGCGGTTCTCTTCCATCCGGACTATGACCGTCGGCCCCGGGATCACACCGGGTCTGCTGACCCCCGCGTGCGTGGCGTGGCCGGACCGGGAGTCCAACCGCACCGCGTGTGCGGGGCGCTCGCGGGCTCGCCGCCGGCCATGGGGCCGGTGACATCACCGCCGGTGGGGAGTTTCACCCCGCCCTGAGAACGTGTTCCCGTTCTACCCCTGACCGTGGCCGCGCCGCAAGCCGAGGCGGCGCCGGCGGGCGCGGGCGCGGGCGGCGGGGCTGCTGGCGCGGGCGGCGGCGGGCGTCAGCCGAGGGTGAGCTGCCCGCCGGACTCCGTCACCGGGATCGCGTCGAGCGGGCGCGGGGCCGGGGGCAGGGTGTTGCGGCCGTCGGTGGCGTCGTACTCGGCGCCGTGGAGCGGGCAGCGCAGGGTCATGCCCTCGATCACCTGGACCACCCCGCCCTGGTGGGTGCAGCGCGCCGAGTAGGCGACGAACTCGCCCTCGACGGGCTGCGCGACGATCACCGTGGCCTCGCCGGCCCTGAACTGCTTGGCCGTGCCCGGCGGGATCTCGGCGGCGGGGATGGTGGTCGCGGGGACCGTGGTGGTCTGCTGCACCGTCGACGGGGGCTGCGCGGGCTCGGTCATGCCACAGGCCGAGGCGATGCCCGGCAGCAGGATGATCCCGGGCAGGGCGGCCAGCACCGCGCGGCGCTGGGTGCACGGCCCGACGGCGGCGGCTCCACCGGTCGAGGCGGACGTGGCGGCGAGGGGCTCGGTCATGCCGCCCATGGTATCGGTCGGCGCCACCCGTCCTGCGTGTGCCGAACACCGTGGGCCGAACACCTAGGCTGCCCGTATGACGGTCCGCAGACTCCGACCCCACGCCACGACGATCTTCTCCGAGGTCTCGCAGCTGGCCACGCGGTTCGACGCCATCAACCTGGGCCAGGGCTTCCCCGACACGGACGGACCGGAGTCGATGATCGAGGCGGCCGCACGCGCCATGCGGGAGGGCCACAACCAGTACCCGCCGGGCATCGGCACCCCGGAACTGCGCCGGGCCGCCGCCGACCACGAGACCGCCCACACCGGACTGGTGCACGACCCGGACACCGAGGTGCTGGTGACGGTCGGCGCGACCGAGGCGATCGCCGCCGCGGTGGTGGGCCTGGTGGAGTACGACGACGAGGTGGTCGTGATCGAACCGTATTACGACTCCTACGCAGCCACGGTGGCGATGGCCGGCGCCACCCGTCGCGCCGCGAGGATGGTCCGCACGGGCGGCGAAATCCGACTCGACGTGGACTCGTTGCGGGACGCGTTCTCCCCGCGGACGCGGGCCGTGCTGGTGAACTCGCCCCACAATCCCACCGGGGCCGTCCTGCCGCGCGAGGACCTCGAACAGATCGCCGCGCTGTGCCACGAGTTCGACGCGATCGCCATCTCCGACGAGGTGTACGCCCACCTCACCTACGACGGGGTGGAGCACGTGTCGATCGCGACGCTGCCCGGGATGGCCGAGCGGACCCTGCGCATCTCGAGCGCCGGCAAGCTGCTCAACTGCACCGGGTGGAAGATCGGATGGCTCACCGGGCCGGCGGACCTCGTGGCGGGGGCCCGCACCGCGCGGCAGTACATGAGCTTCACCGTCGCTTCGCCCCTGCAACTGGGCGTCGCGCACGCCCTGCGTCACGAGCAGAGATGGATCGCGACGCTGCGGCAGGACATGCAGGCTCGGCGGGACCAGTTGGTGGACACGCTCTCGGGTGTCGGGTTCGACCTCGTCGTCGCACAGGGCACGTACTTCCTCACCGCGGACCCGCGCCCACTCGGGGTGACCGACGCGGCGGCCTGGTGCCTGGAGTTACCGGAGCGGATCGGCGTGGCGGCGGTGCCGTTCGCCCCGTTCACCGACGCCTTCTCGGCGGAGTGGTCCCACCTGGTGCGGTTCGCGTTCTGCAAACGGCCCGAGGTGCTCGACGAGGCGGGGCGACGGTTGCGGGCCCTGCAGGGGTAGTCGGTCCGCCACCGCCACCCACTTTTCGGACTACGGTCCGTAATCGCGCCGTCCGCGGGGCGCCGTGCTCTACGGTGGGCACGTGACGCGCCACCCGGTGCGGACCACCGTCGTCGGAAAGGCCCCGCATGTCCCACTACCGCAGCAACCCACGTGACCTGGAGTTCGTCCTGTTCGACGTGTTCGGTCTCGACGAGATTCTCGAGCGCGACGACGCCACCGAACTCGACGGAGACACGGTCCGCACCATGCTCCGGGAAGCCGCCGCGCTCGCCGAGGGACCGGTCGCCGCGTCGTTCACCACCGCCGACCGCAACCCGCCCACCTTCGACCCCGAGACCCACGAGGTCACCCTCCACCCCGACTACGTGGCCTCCGTCCGCGCCTGGCAGGACGCCGGCTGGGGCCTCGTCGGCGTGGACCCGGCCGTCGGGGGCGTGGCCGCACCGCGCCTGGTCACCTGGGCGATCAGCGAGTTCCTCGTGGGCGCCAACCCGTCGATCTTCATGTACCTGTCCGGTCCGCTGTTCGCCGGGATCATGCACTCGATCGGCGACGAGCAGCAGAAGACGTGGGCCACCAGGATCATCGAGCGCAACCACGGGTCGTCCATGATGCTCACCGAGGCCGAGGTCGGCTCCGACGTGGGCGCCGTGCGCACCAAGGCGATCGAGCAGCCCGACGGCACCTGGCACATCGAGGGCACCAAGCGGTTCATCACCGGCGCCGACACCGGTGACCTCTTCGAGAACATCTGGCACCAGGTTCTCGCCCGGCCCGAGGGCGCGGGCCCCGGCACCAAGGGCCTGAGCTACTTCCTCGTGCCCAAGTACATGCCGGACCCGGAGACCGCCGCGCCGGGTGAGCGCAACGGCGTCTACGTCACCGGCATCGAGAAGAAGATGGGCCTGGCCGCCTCCGCGACCTGCGAGGTGGCGTTCGGCGCGCACGGCCGCCCCGCGGTGGGGTTCCTGGCCGGCGACGTCCACCTGGGCATCAAGCAGATGTTCAAGACCATCGAGGCCGCCCGGATGATGGTCGGCACCAAGGCCATCTCCACCCTGTCGACCGGCTACCTGGGCGCGCTCGAGTTCGCGCGCGAGCGGGTCCAGGGCAACGACATGGCCGATGCCGGGAATCCCGACGCCAAGAAGGTCACGGTCATCCACCACCCGGACGTGCGCCGGTCGCTCCTCACGCAGAAGGCATACGCGGAGGGACTGCGCGCGGTGTACCTCTACGCCGCCGCCCACCAGGACATCGTGTCCGCCGAGGTCGTCTCCGGCGCCGGACCCGAGCTCGCGCACACGGTCAACGACCTGCTCCTGCCGATCGTCAAGGGCGTGGGCTCCGAGCGGTCCTACCAGTGCCTCGCCGAGTCGCTGCAGTGCTTCGGCGGCTCCGGGTACCTCAAGGATTACCCCATCGAGCAGTACATCCGCGACGCCAAGATCGACTCCCTCTACGAGGGCACCACCGCGATCCAGGCGCAGGACTTCTTCTTCCGCAAGATCATCCGCGACGGCGGCACCGCGCTCGGGCACGTCGCCGCGCAGATCCACCGCACCGTGGACGAGGCCGGTCCCGCCGAGCTCGAGACCGCGCGCACCGGGGTGGCCGGCGCGCTGGCCGATGTCGAGTCGATGGTCGGTACCCTCACCGAACACCTCATGGGCGCCCAGGAGGACCCCGAGAAGCTGTACCTGATCGGACTCGGGGCGGTCCCGCTGCTCATGGCCGTGGGCGACCTCATGGTGGGCTGGATGCTCCTGCGCGAGGCCGGCGTGGCG
Organism: Dietzia sp. Die43; assembly: GCF_024519835.1. Classification (NCBI taxonomy): domain Bacteria; kingdom Bacillati; phylum Actinomycetota; class Actinomycetes; order Mycobacteriales; family Dietziaceae; genus Dietzia; species Dietzia sp. Die43. Next base: position 39,729 of record NZ_JALJRF010000024.1, read on the forward strand.
CTGGACCGGCTGCCCGAGGCGACCGGCGACGACCACGACTTCTACACCGGCAAGGTGACGGTGGCGAACTTCTTCGCCCGCGCCCACCTGCCGCAGGTCGGCGCCGCGCGGGCCACGATCGAGGCGCTCGACGTGGACGTCATGCACATGCCCGAGGGCGCGTTCTAGGTCGGGGCCTTCCGGTTCGGCCCGCCGGGCCGGGAGCGCACCTCGTCGTCGTTCCCGGACCCGCCCCCCTCGTCGAGAAGAGCTTTTCGCCAGCGTCTGCCGAGTAGAAGTGTGCGAAAAGCTCTTCTCGACGGGGATCTGGGACGGGAGGGAACTCAGCGGCCGGTGGTGAGGACGATCTTGCCCACCGCGCCGCGGCCGTCCATGAGCTCGAGCGCCTCCGTGGCCTGCTCCAGGGGGAACTCGGCGCCGACCAGCGGGTCGAGCTTGCCGGCGGCCAGGAGCGGCTCGACCTCGGCCCACTGCTTCTGCAGGTAACCGGGGTTGGACATCCAGTACTCGCCCCAGCCCACGCCCACGGCGCTCTTGTTGCCCAGCAGCAGCCGGTTGACCTTGACCGTGGGGATCTCGCCGCCGGTGAACCCGATGACGAGGATCCGCCCCTCCTGACCGAGGGACCGGATGGAGTCGGTGAACCGGTCCCCGCCCACGGGGTCGACGACGATGTCGACGCCCTTCCCACCGGTGAGCTCCTTCACGGCGTCCTTGAAGCCCTCGGGCGCGATCGCGTCGCTCGCCCCGGCCTTCAGCGCCAGGTCCCGCTTCTCCTCCGTGGAGGCCACGGCGATGACGCGGGCACCCATCGCGGTCGCGAACTGGGTGGCCGCGATCCCGATCCCGCCGCCAGCGCCGTGGACCAACACCGTCTCCCCCGCCTGCAGCCCGCCGCGGTGGGCCAACGCGAAGTGGACGGTGAGCACGTTCATCGGGATCGAGGCGCCCTGCGTGAACGACAAGCTGTCAGGGAGACGGAACGCCTGACCGGGATCGGCCGAGACCACCTCGGCGAACCCGCCCAGACCCGGGAACGCGCACACGCGGTCCCCGGCGGCGAATCCCGAGCCGGCGGGGGCGGAACGCACCACGCCCGCCACCTCCGAGCCGGGGACGAACGGCAGCGGCGGCGAGATCTGGTACTTGCCGCGCGTCTGCAGCACCTCGGGGAAGGTCACCCCGGCGGCGTGGACGTCGATCAGCACCGCACCCGCGTCGGGCTCGGGGACGTCGACCACCTCGAGGGCGGCGGGTCCGTCATGGCTGGAGATATGGATGGCACGCATGCGGTCCATAGTGTCAGCCCGTCACCGAGCGCGGGCGCCGTCCGCCTCACGCTGGTGCCGCTGCCGGCGGAGCAGGTGCAGGGCCAGCCCCACCGCCACGACCACCTGGCCGATCTGGAAGGCCAGCGCCATGACGATGAACTCGCGGCCGAACGTCGTCGGCGAGATCAGGAGGGCTGCGCAGATGCCCAGCAGGACGACCGTGATGAGCTGCCCGCCCGCCAGGAACCGCCGCGGGTTCGTGGTGAGCTGGCGACGGAACGCCATCAACAGCGAGTTGAGCGCCACCAGCAGGCACACCGGGACGCCGATCTGGGCCGGGAACAGGAACAGCACCACGAACAGCGGGTGGGAACTGAGGGTGACCGTGCCCTCGAACAGGAACTGCGGAACACTCCACAGGGCCGTGAGCAGCGCGCAGATCACCGAGATCCACGAACCGCCCACGAGGATCCTCACGCGGAGAGGATAGCGCCGCGGGTCACTCCCTCGTCAGCGCCTCACCGATCGGGATGTCGCCGTCCGAGAATTCGATGGTGCGACCGGCGGTGTCCGGGCGGCGCAGGACGGCGGCGATCACAGCGGCCACCGCGTCCCTGCTGGTCGACCGGTCCTCGCGCTTGTCGTCGCCCACCCCGATGGTCTCGCCGCCGGGCTCGTCGGTCAGCGCCCCCGGCCCGAGGATCGTCCACCCCAGGTCCGAGTCGCGCAGGTGCGCGTCCGCGGCGCCCTTGGCCTCCGCATACGGGAAGAACGAGTCGTCCTCCGGGACGCCGTGGTCGGGGCCCGCGCCATCGTAGGAGACCATGACGTAGCGTCCCACCTCCTCGGCGGCGCTCGCGTCCATCGAGCGGATCGCGGCGTCGCGGTCCACCGCGAAGGTGCGGTCGGGGTTCCCGCCGCCGGCGCCGGCGGTCCAGACGACCGCCCCGCTGCCGCGCACGATCTCGCGGAGCCCATCGACGTCGAGCGTCTCCACGTCCGCGACGACAGGGTTCGCACCCGCGGCGCGGACGTCGTCGGCGTGATCGGGATTGCGGATCACCGAATACACCTCGGCACCCGCCTCGGACAGGATTTTGGCGGCGCGGAGGCCGACCTTGCCGTGGCCGCCGATGATGGTCACTGGTTTGTCGATGCTCATCCTTCCGTTGTACTCCTCCGTGTTCGTCAGCGGGGGCTCCCGGGTTCGATCACGAATCCACAACGACCGGGCGTCCGTCGGTCCGGCGATTGGCCCGGTGTCGGACCCGGAGTGCATCATGTGGACATAAGCCGGGACTCACCGGCGGCCCCGCGTTCGTTCTTTCGGAGTACCGCATGTCCCTGTCCAGGTCTCGAACCCACTCTGCTCGGGCGGTGCCGGGTCCCCTCGGCCTGCTCGCCGCTCTCCTCGCCCTGCTCCTGGTCACCGCCGGGTGCACGATCCCGATGCCAGTCGGTTCCGCCGGGGAGACGACGCCCACGACTCCGACCTCCGAGGCGCCCGCCCCGGCGACGCTGGAGGTGACCCCGGCCGACGGAGCCACGGAGGTCGCCGTGGTGGACGGTGTCCGGGCCACCGTGGAGAACGGGACCATCACGGACGCCGTGCTCACCAACGATGCCGGCAAGGAGATCGAGGGCGAACTCTCACGCGACGGTTCCCAGTGGAAGCCGGCCGTCACCCTCGGATACGGGCGCACCTACACCCTTGAGATCACGTACGAGGGCGCGGCCGGCGGGAGCCGGAGCGACACCCGCACGTTCACCATGGCCGATCCGCTGGCCGTCGTCACGCCCAGCCTCTTCACCACGGGCGGGGCCGCCCTCGAGTCCGACCGTGAGTACGGCGTCGGGATCATCGTCGCGGCCAGGTTCGACCAGCCGATCGCCGATCGCGACGAGGCCGAGAAGCACATGACGGTCACGACGACCCCCGAGGTCGAGGGCAACTGGTTCTGGCTCAACGACTCGACCGCGCACTGGCGGCCCCGCGACTATTACGAGCCCGGCACGCGCGTGCAGGTCGCGCTGGACGTCGAGGGACGCAGCCTCGGCGGCGGGCAGTGGGGCGGGGCGAGCGCGGAAGCCGACTTCACCATCGGCGAGCGTCGCGTGGCGATCGCCGACGACGCGACCAAGACCGTCACCGTCTACCACGACCAGAAACCCGTGAGGGTCATGCCGACCTCCATGGGCAAGGGCGGATGGGCCACCTACGGCGACGTGACGATGCACTTCTGGACCCAGCCGGGCAACTACACGGTGCTCGACAAGGCCAGTTCCGTGGTGATGGACTCCTCGACCTACGGCCTGCCGTTGTCCGCCGGGTACAAGGTGACCGTCGACCACGGTGTGCGCCTCACGAACGACGGGATCTACCTCCACGCGCTCGAGTCGTCGATGTGGGCACAGGGGAACACCAACACCTCGCACGGCTGCCTCAACCTGTCGCCCACCGACGCGAAGTGGTACTTCGACCAGGCCGTGACGGGCGATGTCGTGGAGGTCAAAGGCACGGGCGGACCCGAACTCGGGGTCTGGCAGAACGGTGACTGGTCGGTGCCGTGGGAGGTCTGGCAGTCCGGCTCCGCCGACTGACGTCCCCCACGCGGCCCACGCGACCTACGAAATCCGCTATCCGGATTCCTGATCTGCGGTGATTGTCAACCTGTTGTGAGTCATTCAGGCGGCGATGAGGGTTGCCGCGAT
>NZ_JALJRF010000025.1:0-30114 GCF_024519835.1 Dietzia sp. Die43
GACGCGACATCCGTAGAGAACCGAATCTCCCACACCCCATGAATCAGGGGGGCTAAGCGGCTTGCGGCGATGGCTATCCTCGCCGCCAGCAGTGGCACGGACTTCGCCTTCCTGCGTGACCGACTCCACCTCTCGGATTCAGACTTGTCCAAACAGATGTCAGCGTTGCGAGCCGCCGGCTACGTCAAAGTCCGCAAGTCCGGACGTGGGCAAGGAAGCACAACCACCTACACGATCACGCGAACCGGCAGCGCTGCATATCGTCGACACCGTCAGGCGCTTGAGGCCCTGCTGCAGGGAGACCGCTGAGGCCGCGGCTCCTTCACCGCACCTCGCGGCCCCGCGCAGCGCTCCACAAACAATCGATTTCGACCATTCGGAGCAGGCTGTCAGCACCGCCAAGCGAAGCTGCGAAATCCCGCCAATCGAAGTTGAGAGTCACAACGAGTTTGGTGAACCCCTGACCGTCCCGCCCGGGTGTACCCCATCGGGACACTAGGGCTCAGTTAAGGGATCCGCCACATAACGCCAATAGCGACGTTCAGCGTCTACCCTCGCCAGCACGATGCCCGACCGCGAGGAGGCCGCGCCGTAGAGGTGATCTCGACAGACCACTGGGGCGGTGCACTGCCGCGATAGGTTGATCGCGATGGACAGAACCGTAGTAGTTGCCGAGGCCGGACTGAGCGAATGCGTCCGAGAAAAAGCCTGCGATCCGAACTTCGGCCAGGTGTTTGCCATGGTCGGCGCCGCGTGGCTGCTCGTCGCGGTGTGGCTTGGCGTCAGCTTCTACGCAACGGTCGACATTCTCACTTCCAAGGTCGGCCTCGTGCACACCGTGTTGTGGCTACTCGTCGTGTGGATTCTGCCGATACTCGGAGCGATCGCCTGGATCAGGTATGCCGCCGTCACTGCTCGCGGCACCCAGCGCCCTCCATCATGACTCCGGCACCCCCTCCGCCAACGTCGGCCCCAGAGCCAGGCTGGATCCTCACCCTCCGAGCTGGCTCTAGACTGCCGAAATAGCAGTAACCCCGGGGGTGTGTACCGATATTTCGCGGCATTGACCTACCCGGGGCTTTCACAGCGAACATAACAGCAAACATGCTCGCAAACAAGCACGACCGGACCCGCCCCACGACGGAGAGTGACACCACCCGATGCAGGACCCCGAGGATCTCGCACGCTGGTTCTCCGCGCCTAGAATCTCCAGCTACCGCCACCACCCCGATCCAGCGGCACTCTACGGGTGGAACGCCCAGCTCGCGGCGGCCTATTTTGAGGTGATCGGCCATGTCGAGGTGCTTCTACGCAACTTCATCAGCGACCGCCTAGCCGCAGAGAGCCCGCTCCCCCACTGGTACGACGACCAGCAGCGCTACCAGTTCACCAGCACAGCCCAGAAGAGCATCCGCAAAGCCCGCAGCAGGCTACGCGACCCGGAGACCACCGGCCGAGTCGTGGCAGAACTGAGCTTCGACTTCTGGCGCTTCCTTCTCGTCCGAAACCACGAGGTCACCATCTGGCGTGTCCTTCGCCGCCACGGAATGGCCCACTACCCGCAACCCCAGCCTCGTCAGCCCTTCGAAGACTGCGTCCAACGCATCTACAAGCTCCGTAATCGGATCGCCCACCACGAACCCCTGATCCATCCCAACCCGGCCATGGAGACCAGGCGCCTAGACCAATTGTCTGCAGACCTCGACACCCTAGCTCGCTGGATCGACCCAGACGCCGCCGACTGGATCGCCTCCGTATCCCGGGTCTCCCAGGTCCGGTCGCTGCGGCCATGAGCAGAAACCTCGGCTCTGCACCTGTCCCGAACGGCCCTCCAGAGCGGAACCCCCATAGTCTCGCTACCCCTGTGACCTCAATGAACCCTGCTTCCTAAACCCTGCTTGAGACCTTGTGGACGATGGCGGCCCACGATGTACCGCAAGGTGGGCCCCAACGAAGCTATCGAATCTGGGCGATGAGAGTGCAGGTGGAGGCGATTAACTCGTGCACACCTAGCGAGGGCCAGAGGTTCGGAGAACTACTTCTGCCAAATGCATCCATGTCGATGTCTAAGCTGTGACTCTCAACTTCGTTTGGCGGGATTTCGCAGCTTCGTTTGGCGGCTCAGGTGAAGCCGGTGGCGAGGGTGGAGCGGCGGAGTCAGTGTTCGTCGCCGAGGTGGCCGGAGAGTTTGTCCAGACGATCGAGGCTCGATCCGTCAAGGCCGATGATCTCGACGGTCTTGCCCTTGGCGGCGTACTTGTGGGTGATCGCGTCCAGGGTGGCCACGGTGGAGGCGTCCCAGATATCGGCCTCGGTCAGGTCGATGACCACGTGCTGGGGGTCGCCGGTGTAGTCGAACTGGTAGACCAGATCGTTGCTGGAGGCCCAGAACAGTTCACCGCGCACTCGGTAGGTGCGGATGTCGATGGTGCCGTCGTGATTGACGTCGAGTTCAGAGTCCTTCTCCAGGCTCGTCATGTGGGCCACGCGGCGGGCGAACATGACCATCGCGGTGAGCACGCCGAGGATGACGCCGATGGCCAGGTTGTGGGTGATCACAGTCGCGGCGACGGTGACCGCCATGACGATCGTCTCCGGGAGCGGCATCAGGCGCAGGGTGCGTGGGTGGATGGAGTGCCAGTCCATGGTGGCCACCGAGACCATGATCATCACCGCGACCAGGGCAGCCATGGGGATCAGGCCGACGATGTCGCCCAACGCTACGACGAGGATGAGTAGGAAGATCCCAGCCAGCAGGGTGGACAGGCGGGTGCGGGCGCCGGACTGCTTGACGTTGATCATGGTCTGGCCGATCATCGCGCAGCCGCCCATGCCGCCGAAGAAGGCGGTGACGATGTTGGCCACGCCCTGGCCCCATCCCTCACGGGTCTTGTCGGAGCGGACCTCGGTGATGTCATCGACGAGTTTGGCGGTCATCATCGACTCCATGAGCCCGACCAGCGCCATCGCCAGGGCGTAGGGGGCGATGATTTGCAGCGTCTCCAACGTCCACGGCACGTCGGGGATGAATAGCGACGGCAGCGAGGAGGGCAGCTCGCCCTGATCGCTGACGTTGGGCATGGTCCAGCCGAAGAGCACGACCACGGCGGTGATCGCCACGATCGCCACCAGCGGGGCTGGCACCGCGGCCGAAAGTTTGGGGAAGAACACCATGATGAGCACGCCAGCGGCGACCATCGGGTACACCAGCCACGGCACACCCAGCAGGTGCGGGATCTGCGCGGTGAAGATCAGGATGGCCAGGGCGTTGACGAACCCGACCATCACCGACCGGGGGATGAAGCGCATGAGCTTGCCCGCCCCGATCACGCTCAACACGACCTGGAAGATGCCGGCCAGCAGCACGGTGGCGATGAAGTAGTCCAACCCGTACTCGCGCGCCACGGGGGCGATGACCAGGGCGATTGCGCCGGTCGCTGCGGAGATCATCGCGGGCCGTCCGCCGGTGAAGGCGATCGTCACGGCCATGGTGAAGGAGGCGAACAGCCCGACCCTCGGGTCCACTCCGGCGAGGATCGAGAACGAGATCGCCTCGGGGATGAGCGCGAGCGCGACGACCAGACCGGCCAAGACCTCGGTGCGCAGTCGGCGGGGGGAAGAGAAGGCGTACTTGAACGACGCGAGGACGCCGACGGGTGCGAGATCGTCATCCGAGCTGGCCGGGGGCGGGGACGAGGCCCCGGATGCGTGGGTGGGAGCTGTCACGGGGGTTTTCCTAACCGTGGAGGGAACATGACACACTCTCCCGTAACGGGAGGTTTGAAACCTACCGTAACGTCAGGTTTGGGTAGCGTTGAATTTGGGACCGACACCGTGACCTATTTCACGAGGAGTGTGATGCGGGAAGAGTCCGCACGAATGGTCGGTGAGGTCGCTGACTTCACCGGCCTGTCGATCCGCACGCTGCGCCACTACGACGACATCGGCCTAGTGGTGCCCTCCGGCCACACCGCCGGCGGATTCCGGCTCTACACCGACGCCGACATCGACCGACTGCTCCTCGTCCGGCGAATGAAACCTTTGGGCTTCTCGCTGGAACGCATGAAGCAGTTCCTCGAAGCCACCGACATCCTTACGGCGGCCCAACGCTCAGAATCGCCGGGGCTCGATGACTGGCACGCAGCTCGAATGACCGTCGAAGAGATCCGCGCCGAAGCTGAAGCGCGCTACCTCGAACTGCAGACCCAACTCGAGTACAGCGCCGAGTTCTTGCAACTATTCCGCCAGAGGTTTGACTAAGCAGGCTGATCCATAAACGACCGTTTTTGCTACAAGTGAACTCGAGCTCGCCGGATTTGGATACGCCGAGGTGGGCGGAAGCCAATTCTGTAGCGGAACCCAGTCTCAAAATCTATGTTTCTGATCTGCCCAGCAGCGACGAGTATTGCTACATTTGTCGGTATGGGCCACGCTTTCGGGTACGCACGGGTGTCGACTGGCGATCAAGACGCCCGACTGCAGCACGATGCCCTCGCCGCTGCCGGCTGCTACAAGGTCTTCACCGACACCGCCTCCGGGACATTGGCCTCCCGCCCAGAGTTGGGAAAGCTCCTCGATCAACTGCGCCCGGGCGACACCCTCGTGGTCTGGCGACTGGACCGGCTGGGCCGATCGATTCGGCATCTGATCGATCAGCTGACCGAGTTGCAGGAACGCGGCATCGAGTTTCGCTCCCTGCAGGAAAACATCGACACCGGGTCCTCGGGCGGGCGGCTGGTGTTTCACATCTTCGCCTCGCTGGCGGAGTTCGAACGAGACCTCATCTCCGAACGCACCCACGCCGGCCTTGAAGCCGCCCGAGCCCGTGGCCGTAGAGGTGGGCGTCCGCCGTTGTTGTCCGGGGACAAACTGCGCACCGCCCGCAAGCTCTACGAGCAACAAGACATGACCGTCGCCCAAATCGGCGAGGTCCTGGGGGTCAGCCGCACCACCGTCTACCGAGCGCTGCAACGCGGGGCCGATAAGCCCCCGGCTCCGCGCCGACAGAAGTCGACGACGGCGTAGCAATGAGCGGGGGCAGTGAACCTCAAGGTTCGATCGGCGCCCCCGCTGGTGCGAAGACTGCCGCGGCCCGATGGCAGGTCCTACGCCAACACGTGGAGAGCGGGGTCCCGCTGACCCAGTTGGCCGCAGCCGAAAAGGGCGGGGAACGCACTTTGCAACGCTGGCTCGCCGCGTATAGAAAGGGCGGGATCGCCGCGCTGGCTCCGGCAACGCCACCCAAGCGTGGGCGGCGCACCCACCCAGACCTTGTGGCCTACATCGAAGGCCTGGCGCTGAGTACGCCTCGGCCGTCCACCGCGGCGATCTTCCGCAAGGCCGCCACGACCGCCACCCGCCGCGGATGGCCGATGGTCTCCGCGAGCACCGTGCGGTCCATCGTGACCGGTCTGGATCCCGGCATGGTGACCTTGGCTCACCAGGGCGCAGCGGCCTACCGGGACACCTACGAGTTGGTGTGGCGCCATCGAGCCGAGCGGGCCAATGCCACCTGGCAGGCCGACCACACCGAACTCGACATCCTCATCCTCGACGCCAACGGGCGGCCCGCCCGGCCGTGGTTGACCGTCATCCTCGACGACTACTCCCGGGCGGTGTGCGGCTACATGGTCTTCCTCGGTGCACCCTCGGCGATGAACACCGCGCTGGCGTTGCGGCACGCGATCTGGCCGAAGAACGATCCGAACTGGCCGATGTGCGGCCTGCCCGATGTGCTCTACGTCGATCACGGGACCGACTTCACCAGTCACCATCTCGCCCAGACCGCCAATGACCTGCATTTTCAGATCATCTACTCGACCATCGCCAGACCACAGGGCCGCGGCAAGATCGAGCGAATCTTCGGCACGATCAACACCGAACTCCTTGCCGAGCTGCCGGGCTATCTCACCCGCGGTCAGCGGCACCCCGAGCCGGTACTGACGCTGCCCGAACTCGACACCGCGATCGGCGAGTTCATCAGTGCCAAGTATCACCGCCGGACCCACCCGGAGACTGGCGACAGCCCCTACCGGACCTGGATCGGTGACGGGTGGCTTCCCCGCCTGCCCGAGACCATTGATGATCTCAACCTGCTGCTGTTGACCGTGGCCAAAACGCGCATCGTCCACCGCGACGGAGTGCGCTTCCAGGGCCTGCGGTACGTCTCGCCGCTGCTGGCCGCCTACGTCAAAGAGCAGGTCGTGATCCGGTACGACCCCCGCGACATTTCCGAAATCCATGTCTTCCACAAGAACCAGTACATCTGTAAGGCCGTGGACCCCGATCACGCATCGACCACCGTCAGTCTCAAAGACATTCAGCACGCGCGCGCAGTCCGCCGACGCGAGCTACGTGGCCAGATCGCCGAACGCATTGCCGTCGTCACAGGCCACCAAGGCCCCTCGTTTCCGGCCTCGCCGGCACCGACCTCACCAGCCCGGAGGAAGACGAAGCTTCGCACCTACCTGGAGGATGACTGATGTCTCCGCAACGGTTCATCGCCACCAAACAGCACCGTAGATTCGTCGAGTTCGCCGACGCCGTACGCCGCCAACGCACCATTGGCATCTGCTACGGCCAAGCCGGGATCGGTAAGACACTGTCCGCCAGACGGTATGCGAACTGGCACAAAGCCGAGCGGCTCCTCGAGGAATGGGGACCACGCGATGACTCCGATTTCCCGATCTATGCCGCCCTGGCCAGGAAACGGACAGTCTTCTACACCCCCACGGTCCTGAGCACTCCGCGTCAGGTCAGAGACGATCTCACCGGCCTGACAGTCCAGGTATCTGCGTGCATCGACGAGCATCTGATCAACACCGGAGAACTGCAGACGCGACCCAGGACTCTGGGAAGGCACGTCGAGCTGATCATCATCGACGAATCCGACCGCCTTAACGCCACCGCCCTGGAAATGGTGCGAGACCACTACGACCGCGACAACGTCGCCGTCATCCTCATCGGCATGCCCGGGATCGAGAAGAGATTCAGCCGCTACCCGCAGCTCTACAGCCGCGTCGGGTTCGCCCACGAGTACCGGCCACTGAGCAAAGACGAGCTGCGATTCGTGCTCGAACGTCGCTGGCCCAAATACGGCCACCCCCTCGATCCCGACGACTTCACCGACGCTCAAGCCCTCGCCGCGATCGCACGGATCACCCGCGGCAACTTCCGCCTCGTCGACAGACTGTTCACGCAGATGGAGCGCATCATGCAGATCAACGAGCTCAACACCATCACCGACGACGTCGTCGAAGCCGCCCGATCCACCCTCGTCATCGGCATCACCTGACACCGCCAAACGAACCTGCGAAATCCCGCCAAACGAAGGTGAAAGTCACAACTGGAGCGCAGCGCTAAAAGTCCGGTCCTTCGACTACGGCGCTTCGAAGATGGCCGGGAACTTCGACTTTCGAGCGATTGAGTCAATGATTGTCTTCGCCGTGTCAGCTATCCCGGTCGCAACGGATTACATCGAGGCGCCAAGAGGCGAGGCTTGTCGACGGCGGGTGAATACTGACCCCCGGGTGACGGGTGAATCTTGACCCCTCCCGACCCTGGGAGGGTGATTGCAGTGGAGCAGTGGGCCGAGATACGCCGGTTGCATAACAGCGAGGGTGTGCCGATCAAGGAGATCTCCAGGAGGCTGGGAATAGCGAGGAACACGGTGCGTTCGGCGTTGGCCTCATCCGAGCCGCCGAAGTACAAGCGAGCCCCGAAGGGATCGCTGGCCGATGCGTTCGAACCGGAGATCCGCAAGTTGCTGGCGGAGTATCCGACGATGCCGGCCACGGTGATCGCCGAGCGGATCGCCTGGCCGCACTCGATGACCGTGCTTAAGGACCGCGTGCGAGCGATCCGCCCCGAGTACCGCGGGATCGACCCGGCGGACCGCATCGAGCACAAGCCCGGTGATACGACGCAGTGCGATCTGTGGTTCCCCAAAACGCCGATCCCGCTGGGCGCAGGTCAGAGTGCCCAGATGCCGGTGTTGGTGATGACGCTGGCGTTCTCGAGGTACATCTCGGCGACGATGATCCCCTCCCGGATGGCCGGGGACATTTTGGCCGGGATGTGGCTGCTGCTGGGCCGGCTCGGCGCTGTGACGCACCGCCTGTGGTGGGACCGGGAATCGGCGATCGCCACCTCGGCGGGCAAGCCGACGGTCGATGCCGCCGCGTTCGCCGGCACGTTGTCGTCGAAGCTGGTCATCGCCCCGCCTCGAGACCCGGAGTTCAAGGGCATGGTCGAACGCCACAACGGCTACCTCGGCCAGTCGTTCATGGCCGGCCGGACGTTTACTGGCCCCGACGATTTCAATGACCAGCTCACCGAGTGGCTGGAAACAGCCAACTCGCGCACCGTGCGAGTGTTGGGAACTCGACCCGTCGACGCACTAGTCGAGGACCGGGCCCGGATGCTCGCCCTTCCGCCGGTCGCACCGGCAACGGGCCTGCGCACGACGGTGAGACTGGCGCGGGACTACTACGTCCGTATCGACTCGGTGGACTACTCGGTCGACCCCCGCGTGATCGGTCGCCTGGTCGAGGTAGTCGCCAGCCTGCATACGGTGACGGTGACCTGCGCGGGCACCCTGGTGGCTGAGCACCGCCGCAGCTGGTCCCGCCGCGGGACGGTCACCAACCCCGAGCATGTGGAGCTGGCCAAGCAACTGCGCGTGGAGTACTGGCAGCGGACCCGCGAGCAACCACCGATGAGTTCGTTCACCGATCCGGTGGTGCGCTCGCTGCGCGACTACGACGACCTCTACGACGTCGACTTCGCCGGGAACGCAGCATTGGATTCGGAGGTGTCGGCATGAGCGACGACGCCTCTTCCCAGATCGCCTACGCAGCCCGGGTGCTCAAGACCCCGACCATCTCGGGCGTGTTCGCCGACCTCGCCGATACCGCCCGTAGGCAGGGCTGGACCTACGAGGAGTACCTGGCCGCAGTCTTGGGCCGGCAGGTCGCCGACCGAGAGGCCTCCGGCATCCAGGTCCGCACGCGAGCCGCACACTTCCCGCAGGTCAAGACGCTCGAGGACTTCAACGTCGACCATCAGCCCACCTTGCGCAAAGACGTGCTCGCGCACTTAGCGACGAGCACTTACATCGGCAAGGCCGACAACGTAGTCCTGCTCGGGCCGCCCGGAGTGGGCAAGACCCACCTGGCGATCGCCCTCGGATACAAGGCGATTGCCGCCGGCTACGCCGTGCAGTTCGACACCGCCGTCGGCTGGCTCGCCAGGCTGCAGGCCGCGCACGCCGAGAACCGCCTCGAGGCCGAGCTGCGCAAGCTACGGCGCTACAAGCTGCTCATCATCGACGAGGTCGGCTACATCCCGTTCGACTCCGACGCCGCCAACCTGTTCTTCCAGCTCGTGGCTCACCGCTACGAGCAGGGCTCGATCCTGGTGACCTCGAACATGCCATTCGGCCGCTGGGGCGAGATCTTCGCCGACGACATCGTCGCCGCCGCGATGATCGACCGTCTCGTCCACCACGCCGAGGTACTCACCCTCGGCGGCCAGTCCTACCGGACCAAAGCACGACGAGACCTCATGACCGCACAGACCAACAACCAGAGGGGTCAGAATTCGCCCGTCACGTAGGGGTCAATTTTCACCCGCCGTTGACAAGGCTGATCACCCCGGCGATCCGTTCCAACGTGGTCTTGGTGATTCGAGATCGGCCGGCAACACGCGGGCCCATCCCAAGCGCTTGGAGTCCGTCCTCGGCTGTGTACGGCCAGGCGTGCATGACGCCATTACGCATGTCGATAGCGGGCTGACCGTAGGTGCGGTACCACTCCTCGAAAGCATCTGCTCGAGGATCGCCTTGGTCGCGCGCGGCTTTCACCACATTGTTCGCCAGCGTGCCCGTTGGCCAGGCATCCGCCTTCTTATCGCTCCCACCGAGCTGAAACGTCCATACGGAGCGAAGCGTCGAGTGAAATCGGATAGCCGCATAGGCGACCCACCCGAGCGGCTCAACGAGGTCTGGATCTACCGGATCTAGCTGCGATCGGTAGTGAACATCTTGGATGTCCTGATCAGACCAGGTATCTGGAATGCCGTCCTTATGTCCGGTGGCTTCTCTCACGTCACTGCTCCTTCAAGAGGAAACTCAGCTCACCGCCGCTGCAGCTGGCTGTCTACTTCGCCGAGAGGCGGGGCACCAACCGAGTCGATGCCCCGCCCAGTTCTCAGCGATCAGACACGCTGACGGATCGTGCCAGTCGGATCGGCGTCACCACGCCAACCCGGAACGAAACGTCCGGTAACCGCGGAACGGGTCACGGTCCGAGAGTTCCCGGTCCCACTTCCGACTCGCTCCGTGGTGGTCTTCCCCGGCCACCTCGCAGCAGAAGCGGGACCGACAAACCGGCCGGTGATGGCAGATCGATGAACGGTACGACGGGCCATGGTGGGCCCTCCAATCTGGATGACCACCCGAGTGGAGGGAGACCTCTCATGGGCCTCCTCTGACTCCGCTAACATCCAGACAACCATCCTCATGGAAACCGGGACGTAGCTCTCGGGCTGGCAGGGCGGGCTCGTTGGCGCGGGCCCGCCCTGGTCGCCTTCTTCATCCGGCGACACTCAGTTATAGGGCCCCGGGCCCTGGTCTCCCCTCAAGTCGACGGGAATTTTTTTCTCGAAGTTCTGCTGCCCGCCGTAGCACCTGGTCAGCTCGTTCTTGACTGACGCTGCTTCGGGCGGCTCTGGCGCCTCTGGTCCCGAAGGAAGATCGCTCCAGCTTCTTCGCGAAGTCGTTCATGCCGTCCCCTCCTGCGCCCGTTCGATCTGTTTTCGGGCCACGCTAAGCAAACCCTCGACCGTTTTCACGGTAGTGCCCAACTCCTGCGCGATCTCTGAGTTCGAGTACTGGTGACTCCTCATGACCAGCGCTATCTTGGCGTCGTCACGCTTCACTGGGCTGAGGTGCTCAGCAATCGAATCTGCCTGGATGACGTCCGCCTCGGCGTTGCCCAGTACCGAGTGAGTGAGCCGCCCCAGCTGTGCGTCGTCCAGAGCCGAGTCTGTGAGCAGATCGCGGCGCTGTCGCTTCCAGCGGCGGGCGACATCTGGGTACTGGAACTCACACTGCCCGATAAAGAAGGTCCTCAGGGCAGCACCCTTCTTCGGGTCCCACTTCCCTCTCGCCAGAACGTTGTTCCTGAATCCTTCAACCGCCGCGGCCACCGTGTCCATAGTGAGCTCTTCGACATCGCGCGCCGTTAGCTTGATTCCCTCCAGCTCGCTCAGGTTCCTGAGCTGCCACTTTTCTCGGCACTTCTGCTCCATCACACCATGACTGATCCAGGCGCCAATGACAGCGAACCCATACCTTGCGAGTGCGTCCTCGAAGAGCGCTTGCTCCGTGCCGACGAACTTCGCCGACCGCAGGTCCCGGTAGACCGAGACGTCGCCCGCTAAGCGATCAACCTGATCACCTAGATCGTCCCGGTTCCAACTCAGCCAGCTCTCTACGCCCGCGCGGTCTCCGATGCCAGACTGATCGTCCAGGTCGTCCATGATCCCCCTTCCGGGCTGGCGGAAGGAGGCGAACTCTGCCCCGGCAACATCCACGCTGTCTCCAGTGTGACCGACCGCCCCGACATGGTCCACGAACCTACTTTCCACAGGTGACCAGACGGACAAGATGCCAAGCGCTACGCGAGGTTTCGGATGCACTCCACTCGTCCCGCGATCGAGGTGCTGAAGTTTCGGGGTAATACTTCTGCGATGGACTCCTGGAGGATGCCCCTACCGTTCCTAGTGGTGACTAGGCAGGCGGCGTCATAGTGCTGCTCCTGAACAAGCCGCTCGAACAGGATCTGGCACCTCCGCGTGTACGAGCTGTTCTCGAATATCGGATCTATCGGGTAGATCGGCCTAGATGGAACCCTCCGACAGAACCAGTGCGGTTCATGGTGGCTGTAACCCAGTACGGCAACCCCAATCAGTGAAGCCCGCCCAGCGTCGGCCTCGCTATTGCTCTCCGTCAGACATGCGCTGGTCCACGAGGTCGAACAGGCCATCAAGGCTCGAGCTCAGCTCAACCAGAGCACCGATGGAGGCGATTGTCTGAAGTGTCTCCTGTGCCTGGGCGATTGTTACGACCCAGTGCTCCCGCGCCGCGAGCCATTCGGAAAGCACGCTGTACCCGCTGACCTTGTACTCCCACACTCCGCTAGGGATGCCAGTGATGGTTCGACCATTCGCGAACCGCAGAACTCCATCATGGAGCGAAGCGGGGCCGAGGGCTCCGTTCCCCGCGGCGTCCCACCTCAAACCCTCAGTAGGTACCTCACGCCTCCAGGCGGCTCGCACTAGCCGCCCGAGAGTGAGGGCCTCGCGGGCAATTTCCTCATCCTCAACGAGAGGCACCCGAGGAGAAACCGCTTCAAGTTCGGGCCAGTAACGCTTCGAGTACAGCGGGGCCGAAAGAAGCGCCAGCACATAGTCATATGTGTCTTCAGCCAGGTTGATGGAGTCTGGGAATGCCGACTCCGCCCACTCCAGGACACTGTCCTTAAACCCGCATCGGCGACCGTTGATCACCGTGCGTCCATTGTCAGGGCGACCGTCTCCGGGAAGCCACAGCGGGAACACCGCCATACCTCCAGCCTTGCCACGGAAACTGTGTTGCTCTGGGAGGAGGTCGGAGTGAATGACCAAGGGACCGGCTCCAAAGTCTCTAGGGAGCGAGATCAAGGTCGGCACGTCTACGTCTTCGTAGACGCGGTGCAAGTCCTCTCGGTACCAGTCAATCCAGGCAGGGTCGTCGTAGACGTGGCGGAAGTCGAGCGGACGGTAGAGCGCTTTTCTAACCTTCTTCGGGTCTAGTGATTCCTTTGTCGGAACCTTCTTGCTAGAAGACCTAGCTGTTGCGGCAGTCGACCAAGCAGCACGGCGTTGCGCCTCTGAGAGCTGGCTCCAACGACCTAGCGCTCCCGATCGCACAGGTAGAGCAGATGGCCGTGTTCGCGTTTCCGCGTACACCTCGTCTGCATCTACGCCCCATGGTGAGTACTCCTTTGTGTCCCGAGCTGACTGAATTCCCGTGTAGGGCTCGAACGAAAAGAGGTCCGGAAGAGATGGGGCTTCCGCTAGCCGAGCTGACCAGTTCACCGGAAGGAAGTAGTTGTCCCCCGCAACCTCAACGAAATGGGAGGCGTCAAATGGTTCGGCCAGCTGGTCGAGCTTCGTGGCCTTGTTCCCCGTAATTCGCTGATACCTCACGGCTGGAGTGCCCACGAACTCTCGGTCAAAGACCAGCCAGACTATCGCCGCGCCGGTCTGAATGGCGAAGACGTTGGAATCCCCGCCAGCGAAGGACTTGGCGCCGGCTCCCCCACGCGCATCTCCACCTAGGTCACACACCCAGACCTCTTTGACCCCACGCCGGACGAGCGTGCGAAGGCCCACCAGACTAGGGCCGACTATCCAGGTTCGGTTCGTGACGAAGGCTACGATCCCATGATTCTTCGCGGCGTCAATGATCGGCGATTGCACGGTCTCCCGCCGGTCATCTGGGCTCCGCAGGACCCACAGCGCCCACGCCCAAAATGCAACATAGAGGTCTCTTGCCGATTTTACGTCGGCCCGCTTGTCTACTGGGGTCGCATCGACCACCTGCTGCATCAAGGCCTCGGCAAAGACATCCCAGCCGCCTTCCGACTTCTTCACCCTTTCCCACGGCGGGTTTCCGAGCACAACGAGAATTTCCTCGCCGGTCTTGACCCAGTCAGCCCGTTCACGTTCGGCCAGGATCTCATCGCCCGCCGGGCCAAATCCTGACAGCGGGAGCTCACCTGATTCAGGTGTAGCAAGAGTGTCAGCCAGGTAGATCGGGAGTCGAGTTGTTGGGGAAGCCCCGTGCGCGGAAAGCAGGGCTTCGAGTCGTTGATGAGCAATCGTGTAAGGCCCCGGAAACAGCTCAAACGCCGACGTCCGTTCGGTCAGGACCTCTTTGACTACTTGATCGGTCGGAAGTCCAGCCTTTTCCGCTTCGAGGGCCACCTCGTTGGCCAGTCCCAACAAAAATGTCCCAGTGCCCGTAGCCGGATCCAAGAAGCGAGCAGAGTCGTCCAAGATCCCTGCGGGTTTCCCTAGAGAGCTACGTAGAAGCTCATCGGTTCCGGAGACGATCTGCTGTACAACTTCGACAGGCGTGTAGTAAACCCCGTTCGCCTCACGAGCTGCCTGGTCATACTTTCGAAAAAAGGGCTCGTACGCATGGACAATCGGGTCGGGAAGATACTTCCGCCTACGGGTCGATTTCCCACCGGTCTTGAACAAATCCAACGGAATGAGGTTTACCGTTCGACATAGCTCTTCCAGCAGCGGCTCGAGAGTAGGTATGCGAGATTGTGGAGACCACAAAATGGCAAGGCACTGGGAAAGCAAGGGATGAAGTCCGACCTTCAGTCCAACCTGATGCTGCAAGCTGATCGTCGCACCAGATTCAAGGCGCCAGAGCAATGCCCCAAACGCTGCAATCTGCACGTAGGAATCAACAAACTTTTCCCAGGTGAACGGCTGACCATTCCGGTACAGAAGGGCTTGAAAGTCTGAACGAAGCTGGTTCAGATGCGCGCCGGCGCCTGTCGCCCCCACCTCGATGAGTGCCATCTTCAACGCTTTAGCCCGTGAGGCGAGCGCGCTGACTGCCTTGTCAGTCGTTTCATAGAAGCCCAGCTGGAAGGTCAAGAACAGCGTCAGGAGACTTCGCAGCTCGTCGATTCTCCCTGAATCGATCATCGGGATTGTGTCGGCAGTGAACAGCTGCGGGTCGAACGTGACCGTCTTGACCCTCTTAGAGTCTTGGTAAAGCTCCCACTGCCAACCGTTCGTCAAGATGATGTTGTGCAGACCGGACACGAACAAATCTCGCTGGCGCTTATCGTGTCCCTTCAGAGAACGAAGGTCCTTACCCACTACTGCTTTGAACTCAACCCAGCCAAGAAGTCCTCCAGGCGCATCAACTCGAAAATCGGGAACTCCGAATTGTGTGCTTGTTTGCTGAGAAAGATGAAGAGCATGAGTACTTCCCTCGACAAATGCTTCCGTGAGGAAGTTGTCTAGCTTACCGGTGACGCTGAGCTCGGAAGACGCTCCAGAAACCCCGAGCGTTGTACGGCATTCGGCGACAAACTGATCAAACAGATCTGCCAAGTCTCCCAGCGACACTTCGACTCCTTCTGGCGCAAGCGCCACCACACACTGTGGAAGCTTCCTCACACGCAACAGTGCCATCTGCAAGCTCATTAGCAGCATCGGCCGTACCGGTCGGGCTTCGAATCCGAAGTCCCCTCAGCCGAGTGCTCCGCCAGGTCCAGGTGGCGCCGATAAGACGCGATCTGACAACCTGCCCTCCGGCGCACTCCCCCACGGCGTCGTCAGGTCACTACCCAGACGCGGCCCCGATGCCACAACCCACCGACAGTTTCACTGGGGCTCACGCGACGCCCGAAGGTCGCGATCGCTTCAACAGCGGCTACCTCAGACGGTTTATACCTCTATTGGTATTTGCCGACAGAGGTATAAACCTCCTCCAGTGTCAGTCTGGCAGCGCGCTGCGAATAGCCGCCTCGATAAATTCAGACACAGTCTCCCCTTGTTGGATGGCCGCAATTTTCGCCCTCCGGTACACCTCAACATCAAGCGCTAGCGATGTTTTTGTGCGACGAGGGTTGGTCGTCTTTGCTACTTCAGAAGCCGAGAACGTCTCCGATACCGGGCGGATGGGGGCTGCCGCCCGTGGGCGCAGACTGCGACTCACCGGTTCCGATTTGCCACTCACCTAGTCACCTCAACAATCTCTTCCATCAGATCTCGATAACCAAAGAAGCTCGTGGGACATGTGCCAAATGACTGACGTATAGCCTGACGTTTGCCAATCACGTTCTCGAACACGAAAACCCCTTCCGATTCAAGGGCCTCCTTTGTCAGCTCGAGTAGCTTGGTGCCGAGCTCAACGCTTGTGAGAAGAACGCCAGCTGGCTTGTGCGCAGCAGCCTCCAACGTTGGCCAGACGCGCTGGAGGTCCAACCCAGACGGCGCAGTCGGAACCACGACAACATCAGCCGCGTCGATCGCTGCCTGGATGATGTCGGCTGCGCCGGGAGGTGTGTCGATCACTGTGAGATCACTACTCGATGCGCGCGAAAGCGTGATCTTGTTCGCGGGCGAGACCTGGAACGGCAGAGGCACGCCCCCCTCGGCCGCGAGCTCTGCCCAGCTAGTTGCCGAACCCTGAGGATCTGCGTCTAGCAACTCAGTCGACTTCCCCTGCTCGCTCGCCACCGTCGCTAGGTAGATGGCGGTAGTCGTCTTGCCGACGCCGCCCTTGGTGTTCACTACCGCAATCTTCAAAACCCACTACACCTCGATCTGTAAATACCGCCATACCGCTGTACGGATTGTGGTCTACACCTTGGTACCAACCGCCGAGCGTAGGAGCTTGTTAGACACACCGTCCGCCCCTAAATACCGCCGAACCGACATTGGTGTTGTGGTGTATACCGCTACTGGTTTATACCGCGCCCTGGCCGATCTGCACTGGAAGCCGACGGGGCCATAGACGGCGCCAGAAACTCCACCTCACTTAGGCGTGTCGATAGGATTTGTGGCGCCAAGTGTGGAAGTTTTCCTCCCATGGCGACGAAGCAGCGGGGCCCTGGGCGACCGTCCTTCGGCGAGCGCATGCGGGTGCCCGTCCGTATGGCTCCCGAGGTGTACGAGGCACTTCGAGTGGAAGCCAGGTCTAGAGGCATCTCTATGTCTCAGTACTTGGCCGACCTCGCCGCAATCGACCTCGGTCTGCCCGAGGCTGTACTTCTACCTGTAGATGAGGAGGCAATTTCAGCGTGAAGCGGCGGTCGGGTCATGCCCGACCAATAGTTGAACATCCCGCAGCCCTGAAATGACTGATCCCGGCCCACCTGCCAGTGAACCGGGATCGAAAGTCAAGAGTTCGAGTTACCGCTCAAACTCGGGGTTGCCCACCAATTAGGAGAGCTGTGCTTCCAGGCACCTCTCAGAGTAAGTCATACCCATCGGTTGGTCCAGTCGATCCGTTGGGCGTGTCTTGCCCTGACCGCAACGTCCTCAAATCCCGAGATTCCACCTGGTGGTGGGACTCGGTGGTGTGCGCGTGGAGTCCGCGCCCGTATGTGCGTGTTGACTCGCGCAAGACGCACTCGTTCGCCGCCACGCGACGCCTTGCTGATGGCGCGCCGGGGGAGGGGACGCCGTTTGCGCTGCACTTGACTGATGAATCGGGCAGGTTTCGTCTGCTTGCCCTGGATTTTGACGCCCACCATGCCAGCTCGACAGCAACCGCTGATCTGGCCAGCTGTACGACCGCTCTCACCGCAGCAAATATCGAGCACCTGGTGTGCTCGTCCGGGCCTAGTGGGGGATACCACGTGTGGATCCGGCTTAGTACCGCCGTGTCCCCGAACCGTCTGGCACCGATCGTCGAGGCCTTCGCCGCGGCGTGGCCCTCGCTTGACCTGGGCCCGCTGACTAACCCGCGCACCGGTTGTGTCCGCGCCCCGGGCGCACCCCACCGCGCCGGCGGCGCATCGGTGCCTTTGACAAGCCCGCATATCCGCCCGGTGTCACTGTCAGCCTTGCGCACAGCAGTCACGCAGCTGACACTGACCCGTCCCGACCACGCCGGTTCAGCCGCAATCGCCCCAGCAGACGTAGGCGCCGCACCGATCCCGGTCCACACCGATGTGCAGGGCCACCCGTATCTTGCCGGGCCCAGACGCCCTATATCCGCACAGATCCGAGCTCTAGCCCGCACTAGGGTCGCTGCTCAGTCGGACGCGTCGGCAATCGGGTGGTCGATCTTGTTGGCCTGCGCCCACGCCAGGATGCGCTACGACGACCTGCACCAGGCGGCGTTTACCGACTGCTGGCCAGGCCTGGAGACTATCCGCACACAGCGCACAAGCGCGGGGGAGCGCACGCCCAGGTTCGACCCGCACGCCGAGTTGGTCCGCCAGTGGGCCAGAGCGGTCACCGCAGCCAGCTTTACCCCCCGCAGCACCACCGCGCCCTCACCGGCCCGCCGGGCAGCCGAAGCGATCGTCGCTGAGCTGTTGCCCCGGATGAGCGCCCAGCCCCACAGATGGGCCGGTAAGACCGGGGCCCAGGATCGGCTGCTTCTCCTGGGCTTGGCTGCCAGGACCCTGGCAGCAGCCGCAGACAACGTGCAGCTGTCCGAGCGCGACTGGGCCATCGCCGTCGGCCTGACGCGAGACGTCGTAACCAGCCGTCTGAAGGTGTTGGTCCAGCAGGGCTGGATTGCGCGAGTCCAAAGATCAGCAGGCCCCTGGGCAGCAGTCTGGCGGGTCGGAAGACCCGGGGGCGGGAAACAAAGAAGTGGTGCAGTATTTTCTGCGGAGCTAGAGCAGAGGCTGCAGGGGGAGCTGGAGCGTGCTCGCGCTGATATCTGGCACGCTCGCTCGCTGGGAGTTCTCGGGTTGCGGGTATGGGAGTTGCTGAGCAGCGAACGGTTGTCGGTCAAGCAGGTAGCGGCTCGGCTGGGGGTGTGTGCAGCAACGGTTCGCAGCAAGATTGCTGCGCTCCAGTCCTACGGCTTGGCCACCTCCAGTGGGCGCGCCTATCAGGGCCGTTCCCGATTGGCTCGGGCTGCGGCCCTGGCCGGAGTGACGGGAGCACACGCTGATCGGGTGCGTCAGTACAGGCTGCAGTCGGCGGTGTTCGTGTGGTGGTTCACCACCCGCTATCAGCCGGAGCGCTCCGATGCGCTGGCCGAGTGGGGCATGTTTCCCACCCCGGATGAGGCCGAGAACGTCCACCCGGTCGATATCGCATTGGCCTACGGCGCCACCAGTACCGGCCCCCCGGTACAGGCAACAACATGGGGCGCGGCGATGGCCGCGCAGGAGCGGCACCGGGAGCACGATCCCGGTAGTTGGTGGGAACTTGTTGCCGCGGCTCGGGCCGCGCTGCCGGCCCCCGACATGCTGCTCGCACCCCATCAGTGGGCTGCCACCGCTGCCTGACACCACCATGGGTGGCTGTCCCTGTGAGACCAGGCATGTCACCACAGGTCGGGGGAGGTGTCCGGTCCTGTCGCCTGCCCCCAATCCGAAGAGGCACCCAGGGGCTCGACGTCCGGTCCATGCTCGTGTTCTGCGGCGCGGTGTTCGAGGTAGGAGGCGACGAAGTCGTCGGCGTCGGGCGTGCTGGTGCCGTCCGGGGTGATGGTGAGCTTTTCGCGGGTGGCGGTCAGCCAGGTGGCGAGTTCGGCATCGCCTGTGGTGGTTTCTGGTGGGGGAGTGGGCAGGGCGTCGGGTTCGCCGTGTCCTCTGGTCACGTCACGTATCCGGTGGGCGATGACGGCGCCTGCGGATTTCGCGGTGTCGAGGTTGTCGGTGGCCTCGAGCCACAGTTCGCGGGGGTCCAGGCCTGCTTGGGCTGCTTCGGTCCAGGCGTGTTCGAGGTCAGCCCGCGCTGCGGGGTCGGCCTCGAGTTGGTGGGTGTGGGTGCGGGGGAGTGCGTCGAGGTAGTCGGGCAGGGTGTTCGCGGTGAAGGTTTGAGCGGCCAGTTCTGCGCCGTGGCGGTAGAGCTGTTCGAGGCGTTCGGGTGCGGTGGCGGTGGTGTATTCCTGCCGCAGGGTGTCAATGGCTGAGGTGTTGCGGGTGTCGCGGCCCAGCACATTGGTCAGGACCTGTGTGGGTGTGGGGGCGTTCTGGTCGCCGGCCGAGTGCATGTGGGCGTCTTCGGCGCCCGGGTCGAGGGAGTGCTCGCACACCGTGTAGGCGCGGTTTTCTTTTTTGCCGCGGGTCATGGCCACGTATAGGCCGGCGCGGTCGACGGTGTTGTCGATGACGGCGTGGGTGGTGTCGACGGTGGCGCCTTGGGCGCGGTGGATGGTGCTGGCGTATCCGAGGTGGATGTTGGTGTGGGCGTAGCTGGCGGGGATGAGCATGTCGGCGCCGGTGTTCTGGTCCCGCACGGCCAGGGCGCCGTCGTCGGTGATGCCGGTGACGGTGAACAGTTGGCCGTTGATGACCCGGCCCAGGGGGGTGCGGTCGTTGTCGGTGTGGAGGGTGGCGTTGGTGCGGGCGATGACGGTGTCCCCGACACCGACGGCATCGCCCCGGGACACGCGCATGGTGTGGGTGTCGTCGACCAGCCCGGTGCTGATGCGGTCGGCTCGGATGAGGTCGTTGAGGGTGTCGACGTCGGTGTTGGTGGAGGCGATCACCAGACAGCGACGGCCAGCAGCAGTGTCTGCCAGGAAGGCGTGTGCGGCGTCGGTGAGCATCTGCTCCCGGTGCCCGCCGGTGAGCCATCCCCGGTCGGTGTAGAGGCCAAGGGCGTCGGGGTTGCCGTCACGAAGGCCCAAGGTGGCTTCGGCTTGGGCGGTGTCTGAGCCCATGCGCATGACCTCGCGCAGTTCGGGGGTTCCCGGGGTGCGGGTCAGGTCGGCCAGCAGGCCTCCGGTCTCCACGGCGGATAGCTGTTTGGGGTCGCCGACCAGACGCAGGACGGCCCCGGTTTCGGCGGCGATCTCGGTCAAGGCGGCCAGGTTCTCGGTGCTGGCCATGCCGGCTTCGTCCACCAGCAGCATGTCGCCGGGGGAGATGGTCACCGGCAGGGCTGCGAGGGTGCGGCCGGGCTGGTTGGGGTTGCGGCCCAGCCACGTGAACGTCAGTGAGTCGATGGTGTGGCAGTCGGCGCCGATGTCCTCGGACAGGATGGCCGCAGCAGCGGCGGACGGTGCCAGTCCGATCACGGTGCGTCCGGTTGCGTGCCAGGTGTCGGCGACGATCTTCATGGAGGCGGTCTTGCCGGTGCCGGCCGGTCCGACGCCGGCGGCGAGCAGGGTTCCGGCCCCGATGAGGTGCCCGGCCAGCGCCCGCTGACCGGCATTCAGGCTCCACCCTTCGCTTGTCTCGTGTTCGGCCAGGACATGCTCGAGGACCGCTGCCGGGGCGGTGACCGCGACCGGGGTACGCGCAGCGTCCAGGGCGAGTTGCTCGGCGTCCAGGACGGCGTGGGTGGTGAACTTTTCGGTGTTGGCGTGCCGGTCCACCCCGGCCCCGTCCGGACGGGTCAGGGCACCCGGCAGGTCGAGGATTTCTGGTGGGGTCAAGGGGATGACCAACTCATCCATGGCGGTGTCCATCACCGCCTGGTGCGCCTGTTCCAGGGCCTGCTCGCCGGTGAACACGTAGCCCTTGAGTGCGGTCGACACCGCGGTCTGAACGTGCGAGCGGCGGAACTGTGCGCGCCTTGCCGTCACCGCCTCCACTGCCCGCTGGGCCACGACACGGGCGTGAGTGTCGGCGTTGAAGATGTCCCGCTCGACTCCGGCCTTGCCGTGCCGGGTGACCCGGTCGGTGAGGGTGTCCAGGGTGTGCTCATCGACGATCTGTGCGGCCCGCTCGCGCCAGCCGGCGCGGTGCTCGTCCAGCGACAGGGCCGGCTTTTTGGCGTCGCGGGTATCCAGGATGGCTTTCTGCCACAGGGCGTAGGAGGCCCGTTGTCCGGGTTGGCGGCCGTGCTTTGCGACGTAGTTGGCAACGAGCTGGTTGTAGACCGGGCGGGCCATCGCCCGTCGTGAGGAGAAAGCGTCGATCAGCTTGCGGTCGATGCCGGCGATTTCCCAGATCGGTGCCTTGTCCGGGTGCGGGTAGTGGGCCTGGAATTCCACGCCCATTCTCCGGGTGAGTTTGTCGTGCAGGATCGCGTCGTAGCGCGACGAGATCGCCTGATGCATCTGGAAGATGGCCCGCCCGTCCAGGGAGAGCCAGCGCCCGTCAGGGGCTTGGACTTTGTTGGCGATCAGCACGTGCGAGTGCAGGTCCGGGTCGCCGCCTCGAGTGTCGAAGTGGGTGAACTCTGAGGCGATGATCCCGCCGGTTTTGACCTGTTTGATGCCTCCGGTCCCGACCCGGGTGTAGATGGCGTTGTCCTCGGCCCACGCCAAGGCTTCGGCGACGGCTTCGTGATGCAGCGCGGCGATGTGGGAGGCGGTGTTCTCGTCGGCCAGTGCCCACCAGACGCTGACACTTTTCACTGGAGAGAACGTGAAATCGAATCCGGCGACGGCTTGTTTGACGCGGTCGCGTTCCCGGTTGACCCAGGCGATGACGTCTTCTCCGGAGGCGTGCTCGTAGCCGAACTCCTTGGTGTAGAAGGGGCGGGCCGTACTTTCGGCGATCTGGCCTCGTTCCTCGACGGTGGGGCGCCGTCCCTCGACGGCGAGGAAGGTTTTCTCGGCAGTAGCAATAGCCTGAAGGACCTCGACGCCGCCGGTGTAGATCGGGAAACTTCGGCCCAACTTGCACGCCGCGAGGGGCGCGCCGTCGGCCATCTTCTGGTCGGTGTCCGGGTGCAGTCCCTCGCCGTACAGGGCGGCCATCTGTTCCTCGGTCACGATGGCCCCAACGGTCGCGGTCTCGGAGTTCAATCCGGTCAGTCCGGAGCCGATCCAGACCCCCGGTGGGGTGCCTTTGGCGGCGTAGTAGTCCGACAGTGACTTGCCTTCGGGGTCGGCGTCATGGGTCGCCACCGAGCGCAGCAGGTACTGGTATCCAGTCCCTGCGTGAACCGCTCGCAGACTCATCACAGCCTCCAGCGTATGCGGCCGGTGGCGGGGCGTCTACGCCCCACGAGGCCGCAGGGCGCTGACCAGGTGTTTCCCGTCTATCACTAGAAGTGCATACTGTGTGTGGCAGTTTAAGCGAGCGACAGCGAGGATGATCTAGCACGGCCAGTGCTAGATGTGGTGCGGCGATCGGGGACCAGGACGGCGCGACGATGACGGCGGCATGGTGGTTGGGGATTGCGGCACGATGGGTGGGGCAATAGGGTCGATCACATGGCGGCTACCAAGACTGATTCACGTTCACAAACCGCACGCGCGAGGGCTCGTCAGGCGATGGCCGACGAGCTGGAGCGGGCACGCAAGCGCGAGGCCAAGCTGGTCGCGGTGTTCTCGGCGATCGATGCCCGCGATGACGCGCAGATCGCCCTCGGTCAGGCGCTGGTCGAGCTTCGGGACCTGGGCGTGGTGCAGGCGGACCTGGCGGAGATGACCGGACTGTCCGCCCGCGAGGTCGGGGCGGCGATCCGCGCCGCGAAGGACAACACCACCGACACCGACGACACGGTCAACGATGCCGACGGCGGTGACACGCCAGCGGCGGATCAGACCTCGGCGGACACCAACGGTGACCAACAGCACTGAGCCCGTCTCCGGCGGATGGTTCGAGGACATCCCGCTGCCGGGAATGGACGCCCGTCCCCGGCCCCGGCCTGCCGCGAGGCGGTCCAGGCCGTACGACTCGACGCTGCCTCCGACCGAGGCGTCGATTGCCGCGTTTGGCTCCCGTGTCGTGCGCGCCCCGGGCGATGGATGTCACATCTGGACCGGCGCCATCTCCGACGGGTACGGACGGATCACCTGGCGACAAGGCGGCGTCAGCAGAACCGAGTACGCACACCGCTTCGCCCTCCTGATCGCCGGCCAACTGACCGCCGAGGCGATCGGTGAGCACCGCTGCAACGAACCCCTGTGCGTGCGCGTAGACCCGGACCATCTCATCGCCTCAACCCAATCAGCGAACCTGCTCTACGCGGTCGCCTGCGGACGCACCGGAATCATCCGCAACACCACCGAACGCCACGACCGGCACGCCCGCTCCCTCGCCGTCCGCGAAGCGGTCTCCGGCGGCTGGAACCCCAAGGCTTACGCCCAAGCTTGCGGCAACACCGCACCCCTAGACGAGCCGCCACTGTTCTAGACTCGGGAACCACACACCAACAGCAATGGCCCCACCGAAGAGGTGGGGCCATTGCTGTATCGGTCGGGTGGGAAGTGTCAGCGGGCTTCCGCGATGCGTCTTTGGCGGCGCAGCTGCCAGTAGCGCGGAATCGTCCACCGCAGCGGCGTCTTGTCGATCACCACACGTGCGAGACGGGACCGGTAATGCACATCGTTGCGGACCGCGAACGACCAGTGCCCGACAACCCACGCCACCGGCCCCAACGCCATCACCGTCGGCGCCCAGGAGCTCGACTGCACCACCCCACAGAATCCGATCACCGCGCAGATTCCCCCGATGCCGCGTGCCAACGGCGGCATCAAAAGCGAGGCCACCGCGACCACCGCCACGGCCTGTACCGCGGTCTGTAGATCCCACATGACGCCTCCCGTGTTGGCGTTCGTCCCGTTACATCCCGAACTCACCTGGCGGAGGTCCGGGCCGCTTGTTCATTGGCAGTCCTGCTTTGTCAGTGTGCTCGCCCGGTCCGACACGACAAGGCCACCACGGTGCGGATCGCTACTTGTCATCGTCGGCCTGCCCGGAGGAACGAAACGCGTCCAGCAGTTCACGCAAGGTGTCCGAGGTGGCCTCGGCCCGCACCCGGGCACGGTCGGCCTCCTCCGCCAGGGCTCGCGCCTGCTCTGACTCACGCTGCGTCGTCTCGAGCTGCTGGCGAACCTGGGCCAGCTCGGCGCGCAGCTGCTCGGCGTCCCGGACCGCCTCACCCCTGGCCGTATCGGCATCGGCTCGCTGCGCCGTGGCTGCCTCCGCCGCGGCGAGAGCGTCGGCCTCGCCGGCGCGGGCAGCATCGAGCGCCACCGCAGTGGCCTCGTCTGCCTGCTCGGCGGCGCGCTTCCACGCCGCCGCCCACACCGACGCCACCATCGCCGACATCGGCTCCGACAAGTCCGGGGCCTCCGGCACCTCGCCCGCTGCGCCCGCGGCGTGCTCGCGCATCCACGCCGCCACCTCGCCGATCCGCACCCCCGCCTGTTTCTGCACCGCCCGCACGGTGACCTTGTCCCCGCGCGCGACGAGCACGCCGTAGGCGTGAGCGATCTTCTCCGACGACGACATGGCAACCCCTCCAGATTCAGCATTCGGTAACCGGTAACCGGTAACCGGTAACGCAATTTGTTACCAATGTTACCACAGGCGCCGAACCGAAACATCCCCGTCGCGCCAGTGCGCAGCAAACCGGCCGGACCCTCGCCGTCGGAGCACCCCTGCCAACCAACGAAGAACAAGGCGAGTCCCGGGCCACCGCGGCCCGCGCCACACAAGCCTGTCGCGCCCGAGTGAGACAATGGACTACGTGCTGATCGCCTATGTCGACGAGTCCTACGACCAGGACCTCTATTACATCGGGGCAGCAATCGCCGACTACGACCAATGGGAGCAGCTCCACCAGCTCTACACCCAGATCGCCGAGCGAACCGCCACGAAACACGGCACCGATCCCACGGCTGAGTTCCATGGACACGAGATCATGGGCGGCGCAGGACAGTGGGCCAACCTTCGCGGCAAACACCGCGAAGCAGCTGGCCTCTACAGTGCCGTCCTACGGGCAGCACAACACGCGGGCGTGCGGTACCTCTTCGAAGGGGTGGACGTCAGACGCCTCAACGCCCGATATCGGTACCCGCAACAGCCCCACACCGTAGTGTTCCGCCACCTGCTCGAGCAGATCGACACTTACACTGCCCAACACGGCGCCGGAGAGCAGGCGATCGTCATCGCCGACGAGATCGCCACCAGCGCCCAACACCAGGACCAGTTCAGCGCCTACCAAGACTTCGGCACCGGCGGATACCGGCCAAGCCGACTTCAGCACATCTCCGCGCCCATCAACTTCGCCGACTCACGCCACACCCCCGGCCTACAGGCCGTCGACATGGCCGTCTACATCCACCGCCGAGCCCAGGCGGTGCACAATCAGCACCCCCGAGCTCAAGCAGTCACCGACAAACTCGCCCACCTGATCTACCAAAACACCCACCGGCAACGCACCTGGGAGCCCTAAATAAAACGAGGGCCCCCTCGCGGGAGCCCTCGGCAGGCAACGTTCCGGTATCCGGCCCGTTGTGCCCCCAGACTACCGCGCCACACCCGATCCACACCAGACCCCGACGAGACTCACCAGGTGATCCCGCACGCCCTAACGCTCAGCGAAAGCCGCCTCACCTCACCGAACCCGACCGTGCTCTACGCCTGTCGGAGCCTACCTCCATTCTCCCCTGGCAGTTCAGGTGAGCATCGCCGGCTCCTGGACCGCGGGGCCGATCGCGCAACAGCTTGTTGCGCACGATTCCGAGCTCGCCCAACAGATCGCCAAGGACCCGCTGATCCTTGATTTTCTGGATCTGTCCGGCGAGGTCGCCGAACGGGGACTCGAGGAGTCCCTGACCGACCGGATCGTCGACACGTTGCGGGAGCTCGGCCCAGGATTCGCCTTCGCGGGAAGGCAGGTCCACTTCGACGTCGGGGGCGAGGACTTCTACGCTGACCTACTGTTCTTCCACGTCGAGCAATTGCGGTATGTAGTCATCGAGCTCAAGACCGGCAAGTTCAAGCCCGAACACGCCTGGCAGCTGCAGTTCTACGTCGCCCTCGTCGAGGATCGCCTGCGCCGTACCGCACATGCCCCGACCGTCGGGAGCCTGGTCTGCCGATCGTGTCGTCCGCTACGCGCTGAACCCGGCCGGCGCACCCCTGGCCGTCTCAACCTTCAGCTATGAGGCCTTACCCACCGCAGAGCACGAGGCACTCCCCAGCGGGAATGACCTAACCGCAGCCTTAGCCCAAATCACCGGGGACGTCGAGGACCACTCGTAAATAACGTTGGAACACACTGTGGCCCCAAAACGGGGCTCGACCAGCCATTATGTTGCTGGCAGGAACGGGTGTTCGTAAGGCGGGAGTAGGCGATCTGATCGCGGTTTCTCGAGCGGAGAATTACTCTGTGGCACTCTCCACTCCGGTAACGGAGATTGTTTCCTGTTACCTATTTCCCGTGATACCGATTGCTCGGTAATTTCCGGAGAATCACCTCTGGCCGTGCTCGCGTACGGCGACGATGTATTCGGCGTACGTACCTGCCGCGTCGACGGCGTGGCGCTCAATGGTCGATGGGTGATAACCCAGGACGTCGGCGATGATGGCGGCCGGGGCGGTTTTGCTGAGTTCATGCAGTGTGCCGAGTCGGGCGGCGCGGGCGCTGACGAGGTGGTCTCGTAGCCGGAGGCGTAGGTGCATCGGATCGATGTGCATGCCGGGGGAATGCCCTCTGAAGACCCAGTTGCTTCTCGGGTGAGCGGCGGTCTGGTCGTGGCCAGGGTTGGCCAGAAGTTCACGCCACGACCCGTCGAGCGGGGCGGGCAACACGATCGGGCCGCTGCCGAGCGTAATGGTCGCCAGGTCCTCGGTCACGGTGATGTCGTCCCAGGTCAGCGCGGCGATATCCTGGATCTGTTGGCCAAAGACAAGGACCAGTATCGCCGCGGCCTTGTCTCGTGTGGTCAGGGTGTCGCCGTCCACTATTCGGTCCAGGGCGGCGGCCTGGTCGGTGGCGCTGAGTGTGGTGCTGTTACCGCGGCGATGGCGGGGCACGGTGAGCCCTTGTGGGGCGTTCTTGGTGTCCATGGCCCAGCCGAGGAACCGATCGACGAGCAGTCGCGTGGTCGGCCCGCCGGCGATCCAGGCGTCAACCTCGCCCTGGCCGACGTCGGCGAGCGCGATGTCGCGCTCGCCGAGCCAGTTGAGGAAGTTGATCGCGACGGTGACGGTCTGCTTGCTGCGCAGGAAGGTGCCGTGGGGGACGAGGTCCATCTGGTTCATGCGCCGCAGATGGTGCCAGCGGATATAGCGGTCAATGACGGCCCGGTTGGTGTCCTCGGTCAGCCTCTCCAGTGCTGTGTCCGCCCAGGCTTGGTAGCGGACAAGCAGCTCATCACGTCGGGGCAGGCCACCGTGCTCGACTAGGAGCCCGCGCACGTAGTCGCGGGTGCGCGAGCGTGGAAGTGCATCGATCGCCTCGTGCGTGAGCTCCGGGAGGGTGGCCAACTGTTTCAGGAAGTCGGTCACGTGCCGCTGGCGGATCCAGGTCAGTCCACTGTTGGCGCGTTTCATCGAGTTCAACGCCTCAGCCAGGGGGATAAGCCTCTCGGCGATGGTGCCGGTGTCCAGGTTGGTCAGCAGTCCGTCGACGGTCTCGCTCAGTGCGCATGGCCAGCACAGGCCGGCGCGGTAGATCTCGTCCTCGGCGCCGCAGCGCACGCAATCGATGTTGAGGGTGATCTGGGCGCACGCCCGGCAGGCCGGGCGCCCATCTACTCGGCCCGGTAAGACGCGGATGTGGCCGCAGTCGCAGGTGCCGCGGGTGCGTTTGGCCTGCTGGTAGCAGTAGCCGCAGATCTGATCCTCCGGGCCCCAGGTGACCACCAGCGGGTAGCCCAAGCCGCAGCGATCACACGGACACACGCGACGTAGGTCCGGGTCGTCGGGTTTGCGGGGCCTGGCCATCGGTATCGGTCAGTCCTCGTTGTCGTCCCGGACGAGTCTCACCCGGGGGGCGATCGGCTGGCCGGGTGCCACCCCCAGGTCTTCCGGCCGCTTCGGCGCCTGGGCGGTGGCCGCTGCCCGAATCTCCACGAACGGCTCGAACAACTCGCCGGGTTCGCAGTCGAGGATGTCGCAGAGCGCGGCGAACGTGCGTGCCGGGATCCGCTCTGGTGTGCCGGTCACCAGCCGGTAGACTTGACTCTCGGACAGGTTGATGCCCCGAGCCCTCAACAACGGCACCAGTTCGGTGCTCTTCCACAGGTTGCGCTGCGCCATCTGCGTCCGCAGATTCCAGCGATACCCGATGCGTCGTTGCTCAGCCATCAGCGTCTCCGTCCTGCTTCCTGCCGTGGCCGTCCAGCCGCGAAGCGATCATGTGCTGGATGGTTTTCTGTTTGAAATCGTTGCCGACCGAGGTGTACAGCCCGGTGACCGACGCATAGGCATGACCGACTTGAGTCTGCACGAACGCCGGGTCGTAGCCGGCCTCGATCAAGTGCGTGACGTAGGAGTGTCGCAGGCAGTGCAGTCCGAGCTCTTTCGGCAAGCCGGCGCCCTCGCGGGCGGCAGCGAAGGCATCACTCAAGCTACCCACTCGTATCCGCTCGGCGCGCTCGCTCGGCCATAGCGCCGCCGATCGGTCAGCGGTGGCGAAGTGCCGCCGGCCACGCTCGGTGATCCAGAATCGGAGCAGGTCAACCACCCAGTCGAACTCCGGGACCGTCAACACGGTGCGTCGTCGCGGCCCCGACCCGGTGGTGCCTTTGGCCCATCGGACGGTCACCGCGCCGAAGTCGCCGTACGCAGGCACATGCGGGTTGGGGCCGAAATCCTGCACGTCCAGCATCGCCACCTCGCGACGCCGAAGCCCATAGGCGTAGCAGACCTTGAACGCGATCGAGTCCCGCAACAGGGGAAGCCAGCGCTTACTCCCAGCAGCGAACTCACGATCGACCCGGTCGTCCACGTCATCAAAGAGTCTCTGCAGCTCCGTGGCCGTGAAGGCCCGGCGGCCAGCCGGAACAGCATCCTCGCAGGTGTGCCGCGGAGTGTTCCACTCGAACGCGATCTGGGCCGGAACATCGTCGAAGACCCGTTGGCACAGCGCACCCCACCCGTAGCTCGAGCTCGAGACGTAGGCACAGAACATCGCGATGGCATTGCTGTCCGAACGCAGCGTCGTCCAGCTCACCGGCTTCTCACCCGAGCGCCGCCCAGCCATGTAGTCATCCAGATCGACCGGCCTCCACGACCACGGGAACGTCCCGGCGAACTCCTGGAACCGGCGCAGCACCCCGCAGCGCCCGTCGATCGTTGCTCTCGTCAGCCCACGCGCCAGCATCTGCGCCCGCCAACCCTCGACCATTGCTTCAAACACGCGGTCCTCGGCACGGAACAGGCCGACCTCACCGTCGCGCAACAACCGCGGAACGAATCCCGGGACACCGTCCACGCCGACCTCCGACTCGTGGAAACCTGCATCTAATGCAAGAAACCTACGGGGCGCTGGACCGACGCACAAGCATCACATCCGCGGCGCCGACACCACGCCAGCCAACCCCGCCGCCCACCAGCGCAAACCCCATCATCCCAGGTAGACGGCAGTAACCGCACCTACCACTACTCCCGAGAGTTGAACGCCGATAACTTATCTTATGTAAAGTAAAAATCTGCGTATTGCATCAGATGAATCGCCCCTCGCATTTCCAGCTCCTCCTTC
>NZ_JALJRF010000026.1:0-21431 GCF_024519835.1 Dietzia sp. Die43
CGCACATGAGCGAGCGGATGCGGGCGGAGGCCCACGTCGGGGGCCGTCGCAAGGCCCGGGACCCGGACACCGCGAAGGACGTCGGGGAGCGCGGGACCTCGCCCTACAGGAGCTGAACACCGAGGGCCGGATGCGTGGAAGCGGCAACCCCCGGGTCGGGGCGACGGATAGTGTCGGTGCCCATGACGATCCGGGTAGTGGAATGGTCGACGGGGTATCTGGGCCGGATGGCAGTCGAGGCGATCGCCGCCCGGCCCGAGCTGGAACTGGTGGGCCTGTACGTCTTTGACCCGGCCAAGGTCGGCGTGGACGCCGGGCGACTCGCCGGGGTGGACCGCGACCTGGGTATCGCGTCCACCGATGACACTGACGCGCTGCTCGCGCTGGACCCGGACGCGGTGGTCTACACCGCCGAGACCGAGACGCGGTTCGTGGACGCGATCTCCGACTTCTGCCGCTTCCTGCGCGCCGGTATCGACGTGGTGGCCTCCGGTCCGGTGCTGCTGCAGTACCCGCACGGCACCCTGCCCGAGGAGATGATCTCCGAGCTCGCCGCCGCCGGACGTGAAGGCGGCGCCACACTGCACGTCAACGGCATCGACCCCGGCTTCGCCAACGACGTCCTGCCGCTGGCCATGACCAGCTTGTCCCGGCGGATCGACCACATCCGCGTGGGCGAGATCGCCGACTACTCCGTGTACCACCAGGGCGAGACCATGCGGCGGCTGTTCGGCTTCGGCGCATCCATGGACACGCTTCCGCCACTGCTGCGACCGGGGATGCTCGCGGCGGGCTGGGGCTCGGTGGTGCGCCAAATCGCGGCCGCTCTCGAGGTCACCCTGGACGAACCACTGGTGGAGCGCCACGAGCGCCTGCCCGCGGACCGCGACCTGACCTTGTTGGCGTGTGAGGTCCCGGCGGGGACGCAGGCCGCGCTGCGGTTCGAGGTGGTGGGGCAGGTCGACGGCGAGGACCGCATCGTCCTGGAGCACGTCACTCGCACTGCCCACGACCAGGCCCCCGACTGGCCGCGCCCGGACCACGGCGACGGCTGCTACCGCATCGAGATCACCGGCGATCCCGCGATGCGGGTGGAGTTCGGACACCACGCCGAGCACGGCGATCACAACGTCTCCGGCATGCTCGTCACCGCGATGCGGCTGGTCAACTCGGTGGAGGCGGTCGTGGCGGCGGCGCCGGGACTCGTGTACGCGAAGGACCTCCCGATGATCACCGGGCGTGGCTTAATGAGCACATGAGAACCCTGCGGGCCGCCCTGGCCGTCACCGCCGCCGCCCTCCTCGCGGTGACGGGCGCGGGCGCCGCGAACGCCACCGACCCGTCGACACGGGCACCGCTGCCGGTGCCGTACTCCTTCTTCGCCGGGGCCGCCCAGGCGCTCACGGCCCCGGGGGCGGAGCTGCCGGGGGCCAACGACTGGTCGTGCCGCCCCACCGCCGACAAGCCGCGCCCGGTCGTGTTGGTCCACGGCACCTCCGGTGGCGCGGTCACCAACTGGGCCACCTACGGGCCGCTGCTGCACAACGAGGGCTACTGCGTCTACACGCTCACCTACGGGGCGTTGCCCGGTCAGCCGTGGCCGGTCAGTCTCCTGGGCGGCTTGTCGGACATCACGGAGGTATCGGTGCCGCAGGTCGGCGAGTTCGTCGACCGCGTCCTCGCCTCGACCGGGGCCGAGCAGGTGGACCTCATCGGGCACTCGCAGGGGACGCTCGTCTCCGGCCTGGTCGCCAAGGTCGGCCGACCCGGCAAGGTGAACACCGTCGCCGCGATAGCCCCGCTGTGGCACGGCTCCCGCGGGACCGGGTCCGGGGCGATCGGCACCGCCCTGGCCAGCGGGGACCGCGGACGTGCGGTCGAGATCGCTCCGTCCCTCGGCCAGATGGCCGCCGGGTCGGAGACGCTCGAACTCCTGTGGTCGGGTGGCACCCCCTATGCGCCGGGCGTGACCTACCTCAACCTCGTGACCCGGTACGACCAGCTGGTCCGGCCGTACACCTCCGGTGTGGTCGAGGGCCCGCGGGCCACCAACATCACCATCCAGGACGGGTGTGAGCAGAACCGGGCCGAGCACCTGGCCATCGCCTCGGATCCCCGGACCGTGGACTTCGTGCTCAACGCCCTCGACCCCGCCGACCCGCGTGAACCGCGGTGTGAGGCGGTCGCCCCGTACCTGGGCCCGATTCCCCCGCTGCCGGGATCGTGACCCGGACCGGGATCGCGGGACTGCTCGCGGCGGCGGCCCTCGTCGTCGTCGCCCCCGGCCCCGCGGCTCCCGCGCCCACGGCGGCGGCCGCTCCCACCCCCACCACGGACCAGGTCCCGTGGCGCTGGTGGGACGGCGCGGCGTACCAACTCACCCACGGCCTGGCCGATCCGCCCGGCATCAACCGGGACGACTGCCGGCCGACCGCGCAGCGCCCCGCGCCGGTGATCCTCGTGCACGGCACCGGGCTCAACGGCGGGAACTCGTGGGCCACCCTCGGCGCCGCACTGGCCGCCGAGGGCTACTGCGTGTGGGCGCCCACCGTCGGCGCCCCACCCGGGCCCGGCGGCGAGCCCGGATCCGTCGGCGGCGTCGACTCGCTCACCGGGGTCTCCGCGCCGCAGCTCGCCGCCGAGATCGACCGCGTGCGCGCGCTCACCGGGGCGGCCGAGGTCGACCTCGTGGGGCACTCACAAGGCGCGATCATCGCCTCGTTCGTCACCGCGACCGCCCGGGCGGACGCCGTGCGGACCGTCGTCACGCTGGGCGCCGACCCCGCGCGGTCGGGCGACGGGCCACCCGGGTTCGTCACCGACGTCCTCGGCGTGCTGTCGCCCGACACGGCGCGGCAGGACGCCGAGGCGACGCTGGCGTGGCTGGGCGAGGACGGCGTCCCGTTCGCGCGCGGCGTGCGCTACGTGGCGGTGTCCTCGGACTACGACGAGCTCACCGGGCCGGTCGTCGCACCGGAGGTTCCGGACTTCGTGGACCTCGACGTGGTGCGGCTGCAGGACGGCTGCGAGGTCGACCGCTCGGGGCACCTGACCGTGCTGGCGTCGCCTCGAGCGGTGGACCTGGTGATCGACGCCCTCGGCGGGCCGCGGGGCCCGGGTGGTGTCGAGCCGGCCGGCCCGCCGCCGCGCTGCGTTCCCGCGGATCAGCTGCTGGGCGTGCTCGCGCCCGTTCCGCCCCGGTGACCGCGCCGCCGGCGAGCGGGCGTCAGTAGTTCCAGTCGCCCTGGCCGTCGAACGCGCCGAACGGGCGGCCGGGGCCGTTCTTGACGATGAACGGGTCGCCGTTGCGGCTGGTGTCGTAGTACCAGCGGGCGTCGGCGGGGCTGACGTTGATGCAGCCGTAGGAAACGTTCCGGACCCCCTGGTCGGCGACCGACCACGGTGCGGAGTGGATGTAGATGCCGTCGTAGGAGAGCCGGATGGCGTCGTTGATGATCGAGTTGTACCCGCCGTCCTCGATACGCAGACCGAACGTCTCCGAGTTCATGCGGACCTCACGGCCGCGCTGGCCGGTGTAGTAGGTGCCGTTGTAGGTCTCCCAGCCGGGCCGTCCGGCGGAGGCCCGCATGGTGCGGATGTGCTGGCCGTTGCGGGTGACGGTGACGAGCTTGGTGCGGTCGTCGAACACGGCGATCACGGCGTCGCCGGTCCGGAACGACTGCTGACGCTTGCCGCCGGCCCACACGGTGACCGAGGTGTTGACCGGCCAGAACTCGTGGGGCCGCCAGCGCACCTCGCGGTCGTTCACCCAGTAGAACTTGCCCGAGACCGCCGGCTCGGTGCGGATGCCGATCGTGGCCTCGGCCCGCGCCCGGTCGCGGATGGGGCGGTCGAAGAAGAACATGACCGGCTGTGCCACGCCCACGATCTCGTTCGGGGTGGGGAAGATGTCGACGTTGCCGTACTCGGGTGTCGGCCGCGCGGGTCCGATGACCGGGTAGGTCAGCACGGGCATCGCGGCGACGCCCGGGATGGTCGGGGTGTACAGGGGCGCGTTCTCGAGCTGCGGCACCCCGGGCGGGCTCAGCGGCATGACGGACTGGGCCTCGGCGGTCGGGGCGGTGCCCGCGCCGACCGACACCCCCATGAGGAGCGCGATCGCGGCGAGGACCGCGGCGGCCACCGAGGGGCGGGAGGAACTGGTCATGTGAGGGACTCCTGAGGGCGGCGGGGGATTCTCTAAGCGTTACGACAGACTTCTACGCGAGTATATCGTGCGTCACAACCGAAGTGTTTCCCACCGGCCGTCGGCGATCAGTAGTTCCAGTCGCCCTGCCCGTCGAAGGCACCGAACGGGCGGCCGGGACCGTTCACGACGATGAACGGGTCACCGTTGCGGGTGTTGTCGAAGTACCAGGCCGCGTCCTCGGGGCTGACGTTGATGCAACCGTGCGAGACGTTGCGGACGCCCTGGTCGGCGACCGACCATGGTGCCGAGTGGATGAAGATTCCGTCGTAGCTCAGTCGCACGCCGTTCTCGACGGTCGTGTCGTACCCGCCGGCGGTTCGGTCCAGGCCCCAGGTCGAGGAGTCCATGCGCACCTGGCGGGCGCGCCAGCCGTTGTAGTAGACGCCGTTGTGGGTCGCGTAGGCGTCGCGGCCGGCGGAAGCCTTCATGGTGCGCACCACCTGGCCGTTGCGGGTGACGGTGACGGTGTGGGTGGCGTCGTCATAGGTCGAGATCACCGCGTCGCCGGTGCGGAAGACGGTCTCACGCCCTCCGGCCCACACGGTGACGGAGGTGCCCGCGGGCCAGAACTCGTGTGGTCGCCAGCGCAGTTCCGAGTCGCCGACCCAGTAGAACTTGCCGTCCACGGCGGGCGCCGTGCGGATCCCCACCGACGCCTCGGCGCGGGCACGGTCGGCGACGGGCTGGTCGAACCGGATCATCACCGGTTGCGCGACGCCCACCGTCTCGCCCGAGGTGGGGTAGACCGAGGCCACCCCTGTTTCCGCCGTGGTCCGTCCGACGGCGGGGACGGGCAGGGTGAGCACGCCGGTCGATCCGCCGACCGCGGGCAGTGGTGCGGACTCGAGTCCGAGCGCGCCGACCGAGCCGGTGGATCCGGTGGGACCGAGGAGTGACTGCGCGGAGGCGGCGGGGGAGAGGCCGACGACGACGAGGCAGGCCGTGGCCAGAAGCGTTGCGAAGGACCGGGTGCGGCGAGACATCGTTCTCCTCGAAAGCGGGTACCGCGGCGGGCGGCGACAGCGGGGGTCGCGTGAAGACGGACAGCCAACCCCACGCGTCACACAAGTAACACCAGTAACAATACATATCGGGTGCCCGGCCTGTACATCTCCGACCGCGGGCGGTGATCACGGTGGGTGCCCGTTCCGTCGGGGACGCGCACCGACCCGGCCGGGCACCTTTCCAATGTTCGTTGGTATCGCCGCGGGGAGAACCGCTGGTAGATCCATGCGGCTTCCGTCGTTGAGCTAAAGTCAACGGAAAAACGCCTGATCATGGGCTTGATCGAACGGAAGCTGCAACATAGGGTCATCTCAGTCACCGCCGAGGGGTGGGTGGCGAAGTGAAGTGGTTGCTGAGGGGCTGCGACTTCACGTAACGAGGGGCCGGTCTTGCCGACCGGGGCACCTGGGGGGGTGCC
The DNA here is from genome assembly GCF_024519835.1 of Dietzia sp. Die43. Taxonomy (NCBI): domain Bacteria; kingdom Bacillati; phylum Actinomycetota; class Actinomycetes; order Mycobacteriales; family Dietziaceae; genus Dietzia; species Dietzia sp. Die43. Next base: position 5,634 of record NZ_JALJRF010000026.1, read on the forward strand.
GACCCGCAGCCGAAAGGCAGCGTGGAGGCCGGATCGTACGCGATCTGCCAGATGGTGGGACGGCGTCGGATGCTGAGGGGCTCCGGCGCCGTCCCCCGTCATTTCAGCCCGAAGTTCTACGCGATGATCTCCCGTGCCACGCGGTGCAGCCCGGCCAGGGCGGCCGCCTCGGCCTGCGGTGATCGGGGCGTCTCGGGCCTGAGCATGGTGATGTGCCACAGCTCGTCGCCGGAGACCAGGATCGTGTGCACCTCGACGCCGCCGCCGGTGGGTGCCGCCACGCAGTCGATGTACATCGTGGCGGGCCGTGGGCCGACCGCGGCGGGTGCCCCAGGCTCGCCCGGGGCCGTCAGGCCGGCTTCTGCGGCACCCGGTCCGCGAATCTCCGAGCAGGCGTACCTGGCGCCCAGCAGTGTGGCCTGACCCGCGAGCGCGGCCTGGGCACCGTCGCGGGGCGTGACGACCCCGGCGGCAACGGTGTCGGGGACGACGTCCGGATCGAAGGCCGGCGGGGTGGTCGTCGCCGTGGTCGCCGTGGTCGCCGAGGTCGTCGCCGACTCGTCGGCCGTGGCGTCAGGCGTCGACGCATCGGTCGTGGCCTCCGCCGCGCCCGCCGCGCTCGCCGCGCCCGCCGCGCTCGCCGCGCCCTCCGTGTCCGCCGACTCCGTATCCGAGACCTCGGCGGCGTCGGCGTCGGTGTCCGTCGCCTCGGCGTCGGTCGTGCTGGTGCCCGCCAGCCCGGCTTCATACCTCTCGGGTGACCCCGGGCCGCCGTAGGTGCACAGCAGCCCCAGGTCGCCGGAGCCGGTCGGATCGACCACCGGCATGTCGGCACCGGTGAGGTCGATGATCTCCTCGGTGGTCAGGTCGAGGAGTTCGCACGCATTGAGCCGCTCGTCGAGTGCGGGCCGACCCTCGACCATCGCGGCGGCGACGTCGTGCCGGGGATTCGGGGTGATCCTCGGCGGGCCCGCGTCGCCCGAACCGGGGCCCGTGGCAGTGCACCCGGCGACAGCCACCGTGGCCGCCAGAGCGGCGAACCCTCCGGCGAGACGGCGTCCGCGCGCCGGACGGGGTCGCTGCGATCGCATGGCCCGATCCTACGGGTCGGCCCCACGGTCATGACCCCGACGTCCGGCGTTCACCGCGCGTGCGCGGCCCGCTCATCTCGCTCGGCGACACTGCCGGATGTGGAAGCGAGACGCGGGCGGGACGCGCAGCCGCTGCCGGGGCCCGCACTCGGCTACCGGCGTGCGGATCTGCACGAACACGGGTGCCCACCCGGGGGGTGGAGGGAGGTCGTCGCCCGCGCAGTGCTCGGCGAGGGCGTCGCCCTGTTCGACGTGGCCGCGGACGATCTGCTGCGTCTGGCCGCCCACGCCCGCGCGGGGATCAGGACGGAATCGGCGGAACCGCCCTCGGCATCGGACCTCGTCGTGCTCGACGGGCCGATGCGTGGACCCTGCCGACTCGTCGACCTGACCGACGAGTCGCTCCGGCAGGGCGTCGTCGTCGGCACCCTCGAGGGCAACACCGCGGTGGCCGAGCACCGCTGCCACCTCGACCTGCACCCCGGGACGGGCGAGGTCACGGTCACCGTCCGGACGGTGTGGCGGCCGCGCACCTTCTCGGTGCTGCCCGGTGCCGCGGGCCGCGAGGCGCGCGCCTACGAACGCATGGGCGACCGCCTGGTCCGGGCACTCGGCGGCACCTTCTGACAGGGCAGGGTGCCGTCGGGGGCAGCCGGACCTCAGGCGACGTCGGTCGGCTCGGTCACCGACCCCCGGATGGCATCGAACGATTCCCGGATGCGGTATTCGAGCAGGGAACCCGGCTCGTCGGTGCGCCACCGTTCCACGGCGATGCGGAGGATCGCGATCGACGCGGCCGCCACCGTCGCGGCCTCCACCGAGTCCGGTTCCCGCCCCTCCCGGCGCGCCACCAGGGCCGCCAGCTCCTTCTCGTTGCACGCCAGGATCTCGTAGACCTGGGTCCGGACGCTCGCCTCCCTGCGCCACATGTCGTGGAATCGGTCGAAGGCCCGGCTCTGTCGCCGTGCGTTGGACACCTGGTGCCACATGAGCCGTGAAAGGGCGGTCATGGTGGACACGCTGCGGTCGGTGAGGAACTCCCTCACCGCGTCACGACCGGCGGGGGGCGTGTCGGGGATGCACGCGGCGGCCTTGGACGGGAAGTAGTTGAAGAACGTCCGCCGCGACACGTTGGCGGCTCGGGCGATCTCGTCGACCGTCACCGCGTCGAGTCCCCGCTCGATCACCAGATCGACCGCGGCGGCGGAGATCGCACCGCGCAGGTCGCGGCGGCGGTCCTCCGCGCGGTCGGCGCCCGCAGCGATGCTCGTGGAGTCGCCCATCTGCCACCTCCCGGTGCCGTCGCCGTGTCGGCGGTCAGCCGCACCGCCACGGTCAACAGTACCGACCGACCCGGCATCTATCCTGGCGGTATGCGCAAACCCGCCTCCCCAGCCCTCGTCGCGGTGTCCGCGATCCTGCTCGGTGCCCTCGCCGGGTGCGGCGGCTCCGAGCCGGCCCCGGAGATGGGCACCATCCGGACCGCCCCTCCCGAGACGACCGAGCCGGAACTGCCGCCGGTCGAACCGGTCGCGGATGCCGAGTGCCCGTACCTGTCCGCCGACGAGGTCACACGACTCAGCGGCCAGCCGGTCACCGACGTGCGGATCGACGACGGCGTGGAGCCCGCGGCCTGCTTCTTCTACGACTCAGACGGCGAGGTGCAGCTCACCACCACCGTGTATTCGGTCGCGTCCCCGGAGCGGGCGGCGGAGCTGGTGGAGGAGTCGGCGCCCTCCGACGAGGCCGAACCCTCGCAGGCGGAGGGAGGCTGGAGCGGCGGCCGTACGGTGGGGCTGGGCGGTGCGCTGGTGGTCCTGTCCCGCGACGCCCGGGTGCTGGCCGTGCAGTCCACGCAGGACGACCCGACGACGGCCCAGCGGATCGCTGACGTCACCGCGCCGCGGGTGGCGGGCTGACCCGCCGCGCGGGGATCACGTGCAATGGGGATCACGTGCAGTGGGGATCACGTCGGGTCGGTGACCATCCCCAGGATGAGCTCGGCCATGCTGCGGGCGGTCATCGCGGTGGTCCGGACCTCACCGAGCATCGCGGCGGTCACCGAGCCGTCGTGGAGGAGCGCCAACCGGTCGGCCAGGTCGGTGATGTTGTCCGGGTCCTCGAGGCCCATGCCGGCGAGCTCGGAGCGCAGGGTCTCGGCGACCCACTGTCGCTGATCGGCCACGGCGGCGCGGATGGCGCGCTCGCCGTCCGTCGCCGGGCTGGGGAACTCGATCGCCGCCGCGAGGTGGCAGGACCCGGGCATGGCGGGTTCGACCTGCTCGCGGACGATGTCGAACAGTGCCAGGATGCGGCCCCGGGCATCCGGGGCGAGGTCGGCGCGACGCCGCCACAGGTCACGGTCCCGTTCGGCGACCGACCGCAGGTAGGCCACGACGAGCTCGTCCTTGGACCCGTAGGTGTTGTACAGGCTGGCCTTGGCCACCCCGGCCTCCCGCAGGATCCGGTCGATCCCGACCGCACGGATCCCGTCGGTGGAGAACAGACGGGTCGCCGTCGCCAGGAGCCGCTCCCGCGGCCCGGGCTTGGTCGACCGTGTGCTCGTCACGGGGTACACACTATCGGCAGTGACCGCCGACACCACGGGGCCGGTGCCGCGCGCGGCGGACACCGGCCCCGTGGTTCGACGGCGCGGTCGATGACGGTCAGACCGGCGGGTGCTGGCCGTCGGCCGGCGGGCGGCTGTGCTGCGACGAATCCGGGTCCGGCGTCGGGGTGCCGTCCGGGGCGTCCGGGTTGTCGGGTGCGTCCGCGGTGCGACCGGTGAGGAATTCGCCGGCCTTCTGCTGGGCGGTGTCGACGTGCTGGGCGTGCTTGCCGCCGGTGCGCTTGTCGAACGCGTCGCCTGCCTTCTGAAGCGCCGACTCCACCTTGCCCGGGTTCTTGCGGGCGAGGTCCTTGGCCTTGTCGAACAGTCCCATGTCGGACTCCTTCCACTCGGGGTGATGCAGACGGACGGCTCGGCCCCGACGAGGGGCCGGGCCGTCCGGATGTAGCGGTGTCTCTGGCGCCTCGCGCCCGGGTCAGACCCTGGTGCGTCCGCGGCCGCGAATCGCCGAGACGATCCAGATCAGGAGGCATGCGCCGACAATGGCGGCAAGGACGCCGGGGATGGAGAATGCATCCGGCATCGCGCCGCCCCCACTGTTCGTGAAGAACGAGACGATCCAACCGACGACGAAAGCCCCGATGACTCCGGCCAGGATGTTCGCGACGATGCCCATCTCGGCATCTCGCTTCATGATCTTGGAGGCGATCCAACCGGCAAGGCCGCCGATGATGATCCACGCAATGATGGTGCCCATTGTGGTTGTCCTTTCCCGAGAGTCGTACTCGGCCCGGGACGGGCCGCTCTCTCAGGAGAACACGACACCGACACGAAAGCTTCCGGTAGGGCGCACGGTGGCGTTAAACGTCGCTCACTCGTTACCGGTCCGTGTCCGCCGGGCCACCCGCCCGCGGCCTCAGGCGATCTCCGCGGCCTCCGGGTGCTTCTGGATGTATCCCGCGACGAACGAACACGACGGACGCACCCGCAGTCCCTCCTCCCGGGTCACCTGCAGCGCCTCGCCGACCAGCGTCCCGGCGAGACCGCGCCCACCGAATTCGGACGCGACCACCGTGTGGGGGAACTCCCGGACGCCGTCCGTGCCGTCGGAATAGTCGGCGAAACCCGCCACCACGTCGTCCACGAGGATCTCGAATCGCCCGGCGGCGGTGTCACGCCGAACCTGAACGTTGTCCTCGCTGCTCATGAGTGCGATTCCGGGCGGACGACCATCACCGGGCACGGGGCCGCCTGCAGGAGCGCCCGGGAGGTGGAGCCGAGGACCATGCCCGTGAACCCGCCCCGCCCGTGAGAGCCGACGACGACGAGCTGGGCGTTCTCGGCCTGCTCGACGAGTGCCCGGACAGCGCGATCGCGCGTGACGAACCGCTGCACCTCGACATCGGGGTACCGGTCCGAGAATCCCGCCAGCCGCTCCGACAGCGTCTGGAGCTGCTGCTCTTCGAGTTCCTTCCAGTCATCCTCGGTGAGGGAGATGCCGGCCGCCGCGGCCTGCACCTGCGGATCCATCCAGGTGTGCACGGCGACGAGGGGGGCGGACCGCGCGGAGGCCTCGGCGAACGCCCACTCGGTGGCCTTGGCGCTGACCTCGGAGCCGTCGATCCCCACGACGACCGGGCCGCTGCGGTTCAGGTCGTCCGTGTCCTCCCGGGTCACCACGACCGGGCAGAACGCGTGGCTGGCCACCGCCGCCGACACCGAGCCGAGCACCATGCCCTTGATCCCGCCCAGGCCGCGGGAACCCAGGACGATGAGCTTGGCCTTGCGCGAGTAGTCGATGAGCACCTGCGCGGGGTTGCCCTCGACGATCGCGTGCGACACCTCGATGCCGGGCGCCACCTTGGCCGCGGTCTCACGGGCCTTCTCGATGATGGGCGTGCACTCCCGCTCCAGCTCGTCGTAGACGGGCTGCGGAGGGATCATCCCCTCGGCGAACATCGCGGCCGGCATCGTGTAGCTGGTCACGAGGAGCAGCGGGATGCGGCGGGTGGCGGCGGTGTTGGCGGCGTACGCGACTGCACCGGTGGAGGCGGCGGAGCCGTCGACGCCGACGACGACGGTGTTCTCGAGGGAAGCCATGGCCCCGACCCTACCGCCGGGATACGACACCGGATCGCGGTTTGGGAGTGGGCCGTCTAGAGCTGGTCGGGGAACGGGGCGTTGGCCGGGTAGGCCATGTTGAAACTCCCCTGGAACGCCGGGAGGACGACGCGGCCCGGGCCGAAGAGGAAGAAGTCGACGACGACGTCGATCATGGGCGCTCCCGAGTGTTCAGAGTGGTGCGAGGGACAGATGGTGCTCGAGTGAGTGTAGCCCACCGACTAGGCTCGTGGACATGTCCAGCTCGAGACGCCGTGGGCGGCCCCTCCCGCTGCGGAACGGTGTCGACCCGGTCCGGATCCGGCTGGCCGACCCCGGACAGGGGCCCCGCAGCATCCCCGAGGAGTTGCGCCGACGCTTCCCCGACCGGCTCGCCGAGCTCACCGTGGCCCTCGAGGCGGGGCAGGTCGTCACCGCCGACGGGGCACCGGTCACCGCCGCCACCCGGCGGCACCGGGGGATGGACGTGTGGATGTACCGGACGCCGGAGCCCGAGATCCCGGTCCCGTTTGAGGTCGAGGTCCTGCACGCGGACGACCGCCTCGTCGTCGTCGACAAACCCCACCACCTCGCCACGACCCCCCGCGCGGGGCACGTCACCGAGACCGCACTCGTCCGGCTCCGGCGCGATCTCGCGCTGGACGACCTCGCGCCCGCCCACCGCCTCGACCGGCTCACCGCCGGCGTCCTGGTCTTCACCGTCGATCCCGCGCACCGCGGCGCCTACCAGGAACTCTTCGCCGCCCGCCGGGTCACCAAGACCTACCTGGCGGTCGCGACCGCCCCCGACGGGGTTCCCGCCGAACGGCAGCGGTCCAGCCGGATCGTCAAGACCCGCGGCGTCCTGCAGGCTGCCGAGGTCGACGGCGAGCCCGACGCCCACACCCGCATCACCCTCCTGGGCACCCGGGGGGACGGGGCCGGGCGGATCGGGCTCTACCGGCTCGAACCCACCACCGGCCGCACCCACCAGCTGCGTGTGCACATGAACGCGCTCGGGACCCCGATCCTCGGCGACGACCTCTACCCCCGTGTGCTCGACGTGGCCCCCGGCGACTTCTCGTCACCACTCCAGTTGCTGGCCGAGTCGATCGCCTTCACCGACCCCGTCTCGGGCGAGAAACGCGAGTTCGCCACCCGGCGGACCCTCGACGCCTGGACCCGCGAGCAGGATCAGGGTGGACACCCGGGCAATCCCCCATCGGCTTCCGCTCCGAATTCCTGCAGGCTTTAGATCGACCACCATGATCCGAGGGAGCACATGACCACCCAGGCCGAGACCCACCAGCACGACGGCGAGCCGCACTCCGCGGCCGCCGTCGCCACCGACCTCGTCATGACCTACGGGGAGGGCGAGACCGAGGTCCGTGCACTCGACCACGTCAGCGCGACCTTCGAACGGGGGCGGTTCACGGCGATCATGGGCCCCTCCGGCTCGGGCAAGTCGACCCTCATGCACTGCATGGCGGGACTGGACCGGCCGACCTCCGGGTCGGTGCGGATCGGCGATACCGAGATCGTGGGGCTGGCGGACAAGGAACTGACGGCGCTGCGGCGCGACCGCATCGGATTCGTGTTCCAGTCCTTCAACCTCGTCCCCACCCTGACGGCCGAGGAGAACATCACCCTGCCCCAGGACATCGCCGGCCACGGCATCGACCGGGCCTGGTTCGACGAGGTGATCGGCCGGCTGGGGATCGCCGACCGGCTCTCGCACCGGCCGTCCGAGCTGTCCGGCGGCCAGCAGCAGCGCGTGGCGTGCGCCCGCGCCCTGGTCGGCCGCCCGGACATCCTGTTCGGTGACGAGCCCACCGGCAACCTCGACTCCACCTCCTCGGCCGAGGTGCTGGCCATCCTGCGCAGCGCCGCCGACGATTTCGGTCAGACCGTCGTGATCGTCACCCACGACCCCCGCGCCGCCACCTACGCCGACCGCGTCCTGCTGCTCGCCGACGGCCGTGTCGTCCGCGAGCTCACCCACCCCACCGCCGACGAGATCCTGGCGGCCATGGGCGCCCTCGAGGAGCGGTGATGGCGGCCAGGCACGCCTCCGGGCACGCCGGACCCGCCGGCGGGGGGCGACACGAGTCCGCCCACGCCCCGCGCCACACGCGCCCGATGCTGCGCGTGTCGCTCCGCAACATCGCCGCCCACAAACTCCGCCTGGTGCTGTCCGTGCTGGCGGTGGTCCTGGGCACCGCGTTCGTCACCGGTTCGCTGGTCTTCACCTCCACCCTCAAGAGCACCTTCGACGGGCTGCTCGACCAGGGCACCGCGGACCTCGCCGCGATGATCGAACCCGAGGACCCCCGCGGGGCCGGCGTGCCGTTCGAGGTGGCCGAGCAGGTGCTCGAGCTGCCGGGCGTCGAGGCAGCCATGCCCGGCGTGTCCGGCACCGTGGTGCTGTTCAACGCCGACGGCACCCCGTACCAGTCCGGCGGCGCGCCGTCCGAGGGCCTGGCCTGGATCGATCCCGACGACGCGGTCGGCGAGAGCAGCTGGATCACGGACGGTCGCGCCCCCGCCGCCGACGACGAGGTCGTCCTCCCCGAGACCGTGCTCACCGCCGCCGGCCTGGCCGTCGGCGACACCGCCGAGGTCTACACCACCGGGCAGGGCGTCCTCGACGTGACCGTCGTGGGTGCCTACGCCAACGAGACCGACATCGGCGGGTACGTGGGCGTCGGGTTCTCGGAGGAACGCGCCCGCGCCCTGTTCACCGACGGCGAGAACGCCTCCAACGTCTCCGTCCGCGCGGAACCGGGCGTGAGTCAGGAGGAGGTCCGCGACACGATCGCGGCCGAGTTCCCCGACTACGAGGTCCGGACCGGCGAGGAGATCAAGGAGCGCTTGTCCGAGCAGCTGTCGACCGTCCTCGACTTCATCAACTACTTCTTCGTCGCGTTCGGGCTGATCGCTCTGCTGGTCGGCACGTTCATCATTTACAACACCTTCTCCATGCTCGTCGCGCAGCGGCTGCGGGAGCTCGCCCTGCTGCGCGCGATCGGCGCCTCCCGTGGCCAGCTCACCCGGTCGGTGATGGCGGAGGCCGCCGTCACCGGGCTCGTCGGCTCCGGGATCGGCGTGGTGGTGGGCTTCGGCCTGGCCCAGCTGATCTTCGTGGCGCTCGAGGCCTTCGACCTGGGCATCCCGTCCGGAGCCCTCTCGCTCACCCCGATGTCGGTCATCACCCCGCTGGTGTTGGGCTTCGTCGTCACCGTCTTCTCCGCCTGGGCGCCCGCCCGACGCGCCGGACGCGTCGCCCCGGTGCAGGGCATGCGAGTCGGCTCGGCCACCACCGAGGCCGGCGGCGGATGGCGCACCTCAGTCGGCCTGTTCGCCGTGGTGAGCGGCCTCATGCTCGCGGTGATAGGCACCTGGCAGGACACGACCCGGGCCGGTGCGATCACGGTCGGTGTCGGTGCGGCCGCGCTGATCATCGGCAGTTTCCTGGTGATGCCCGCGCTCGCCAAACCGATCGCCGGTGGCATCGGCAGGGTGATCGGCGCACCGTTCGGCGCGGTCGGCAAGCTCGCCGCCACCAACGCCGGACGCAACACCCGCCGGACCGCCGCGACCGCGTTCGCGCTCACGCTGGGACTGACCCTGGTGGCGGCGTTCGGAACCCTCGGCGCCACCACGAAGGAGAGCGTCAGCGGCGTCATCGACCAGGACATCAACGCCGACGTCGTGGTCCAGGGCGTGGCGTCCCAGGGCCCGCCGACCCCGCTGCCCGGCGGCATCGAGCAGCAGATCGCCGACCTCGACGAGGTCGGTGACGTGGCCTGGCTGGCGTTCGCGTTCGCCCAGCTCGCCGGGGAACCGCAGGCGCTGTCCGCCGCCGGCGGGCCCGTCGGCGAGATGATCGACGCCACCGTGGTCGACGGTTCGCTCGACCCCGGCCCCGACTCGCTCGTCGTGTCCCGGACCGTCGCCAGGGACAAGGGGTGGACGATGGGCGCCTCCGTGCCGCTCGTCGCGCCCGACGGCAGTGAGAGCACCCTCCGGGTCACCGGGATCTACGAGGACTCCCAGATCCTCGGGCAGTTCTACACCGGGATGGACGTCTACGAACGCCTGGTGCCGGAGAACCTGCGGTCGACCTTCAACGTGCTCGTCGCGGCGGACGACGGGGTGAGCGGGGACGAGGTCCTCGCGGCGGTGACCGACGAGCTCACCGACATCCCGATCGCGATGGTCCAGAGCAAGCAGCAGTACATCGACACCCAGACCGGGGGGATCGACCAGCTGTTGACGATCATCTACGCGCTGCTGGGGCTGGCCCTGGTCATCGCGGTCCTGGGCATCGTCAACACCCTCGCCCTGTCGGTGATCGAGCGTCGCACCGAGATCGGGATGCTCCGCGCGGTGGGCATGCAGCGCTCGCAGGTCCGCCGCACGATCAACCTCGAGTCCACGCAGATCGCGGTGTTCGGCGCGTTGATCGGCGCGGCGGTGGGCGTCTATCTCGGCTGGGCGTTCGTCACCGTGCTCGCGGACAGTGGCCTGACGGAGACGACCATCCCGTGGGGCAGCATCGGGATCGTGCTGGCGGCCTCGGCGGTCGTCGGGGTCCTGGCGTCGTTGTGGCCCGCGCACCGGGCCGCCAAGACCGACCCGCTCGAGGCGATCTCGGACTAGTCGCGAGGGCGGCGCCCGCGGGTGCCGCCCGCGCGGGTGCCGCCCGCGAGGGTGTCGCCCGCGCTAGCGGCGCAGGCCGAAGAGGTTGCGGGGACCGCGGTGCTCGTGGCGGGCGAGCACCGCGCCCAGCACTTCGGCGTCGTGTTTCTGGTCGACCTCGACGCCGGCCAGCCTGCCGACCGTGCGCTCCCACAGCAGGCCCTCGTACACGGTCAACAGGTCCAGTGCGGCTGTGGCCGGGTCGCGCAGCCCGGCGGCGTCGAGTGCGCCGACGAGGTCGCTCGGATCGAGCAGGGCGGCCACGAGGTCCGTGGTGTCCTCCTTGCCGGCGAGTTCGACGATCAACGCCGACCTGGCCGCCAACTCACCGCGGTAGTCGACCAACAACCCGTCGACCATGCGCGTGAGCATCCCCAGCACGTCGTCGGCGTCGGAGGACGCCAACTCCTGGATCCCCGAGACCTCGACGAATCCCCTCAGCAGCGAGGTGAGCCGGTCGACGGTGAGGGTGAGCAACTGCGCACGGGTGCGGCAGTAGTAGGAGGTGGAGCCCGACGGCAGTCCCGCCTCCGAGTCCACGGCGCGGTGGGTGAGGGCACGGACCCCGTCCCTCGCCACGACCTCGATCGCGGAATCGGCGATGAGCATGCGCCGGTCCTCCATGGGGGCTCCCGTCGTCGTGTTCCACAGACATTCAGCTCGACCGGTGTAGTGCCGGACATCGACGGGTCCCGTCGACTCGAGCGACAGCCTATCGCCGTACGGGGCCGTGGGCGTCGGAATCACGGACGCCCCGGCACCGGTATCCGGTGCCGGGGCGTCCCTGGCGTCGATCCTGCGGCTGCTGGTCAGGCCACGGCGGCGACCTTGCGGGCCCGCCGCGTGGCGCGGTGGTGCTGCAGTGCGGTCTTCAGGCCCGCCCGCTGACCCTCCACGGCCGGCAGCGGCTTCGGTAGGTCGGCGAACATCCGCTCGGAGTGGGTCTCCGGCGCGTCATCGGTCGTGTCGCGCAGCATGTGGTTGGGCAGCGACAGCTTGGCGATGGTGCGCCAGGTCTTGAAGTACTGCACCGGCAGGGGACCGGCCACGTAGGGCAGGTCGTACTTGCGGCACACCTCACGTACCCGGATGGACGCCTCCGCGAGCCGGTTGGACGACATGTCCGGGTAGATGTGGTGCTCGATCTGGTACGACAGGTTGCCGGACATGAAGTCGACAACCGGACCGCCGGTGATGTTGGCGGAGCCGAGCATCTGCCGCAGGTACCACTCTGCCTGCGTCTCGTTCTCCACGTCCTTCTTGGTGAACTTCTCGGCACCGTCGGGGAAGTGGCCACAGAAGATCACCGCGTTGGTCCAGACGTTGCGGATCCCGTTGGCCACCAGGTTGGCGGTGGCGGTGGACTTCCACCCCTTGCCGGACAGCAGCGGGTAGAAGACGTAGTCCTTGGCGAGCTGACGGCCAGCCTTCGCGGCGAAGAGCGAGAGCTTGTTCATGGTCTCGCGACGGTCGTCACGACCCTTGGCGACCTTGCCCAGCTCGAGGTGCTGGATCCCCACGCCCCATTGGAACAGCAGCGCGAGGGCCGCGTTGTAGGCGATGTTCCCGTAGTAGAAGGGGTGCCAACGCTGGTCGCGGGTCACCCGGAGAACGCCGTACCCCACGTCGTCGTCCAGGCCGACGATGTTGGTGTACTTGTGGTGGATGTAGTTGTGGGTCTGCTTCCAGTGCTCGGCGGTGCCCACGATGTCCCACTCCCAGGTGGTGGAGTGGATTTCGGGGTCGTTCATCCAGTCCCACTGCCCGTGCATGATGTTGTGGCCGAGTTCCATGTTCTCGACGATCTTGGCGACCCCGAGGGTGCCTGCGCCGATCGCCCAGGCCGTGCGGTTGCGTGAGCCCACGAGGAGCAGTGCACGGGCCGCGATCTCGAGTCCCCGCTGGAAACGGATCGTGTTGTGGATGTACGCGGCATCTCGCTCGCCGAGGGAGCCGATGATGTCCTGACGGATCTGCTCGAGCTCCGCGCCGAGGGCTTCGATGTCGGACTCGGAGAGGTGCGCGAATTCCGGGATGTCGGTGATGGCCATGAAGCTACGGTACCGTAACTTACGGTCGCGTAGGTACGTTCGGTTGCGCGGGTCACACTTTTGGTGTGCGGTGAGCTGATCGATCGTCGCCCAGTCGTGGTGTGGCCGAGGACTCTTTTCCGGCGCCGAAGCGTGCGTGGCCTGCGCGGGAGTTCGACGATGTCACGCCGGACATCACGGTTGTGTAACGTCGAGCGGGTTCGTGACGACATAGATGGCGTTACGTGGGGTACAGACAGAACGCCCGATACCGCAGTACGACTCAGTACGCAGCAGTAAATACGAGGGGACACATCATGAGCAACGCCAACGACATCTTCCTGCAGGCCATCCAGCCGGTCATCGACATCTTCTGGTCGCTGGTGTGGACCGCCACCGGCTCGACCATCAGTGTTCCCCGTCCGACCGCTCCCGCGGGCACTCCCGAGTCGGTCTGATCCTTTCGAGCGCCGGGTTCACCGCCCGGTGATCTCCGCGGCAGCCCGCCCCTCGCTCGAGGGGCGGGCTGCCGCGTTTCATCCGGTCGGCCGGGTGGGTGGCGGTGGTGGCAGCGGCCGTGCCGCCGGCTCAGAGGCCGAACTTCTCGCTGCCACCCAGGTCGATCGGAATGGAGGCGCCGGTGATGCCCGCGCCCGCGTCGCTGCACAGGTAGACGGCCATGGACGCGATCGCCGACGGCTCGACCCACGGCTGCGGCATCTGGTTCATGCCGGCGAACGTCCCTGCGGTGTCCTCGAGCGTCGTCCCCTTGCCGCCTGACATCATCTCGATCATCGACGGGTTGTCGATCATCGGCGTACGCACGTTGCCGGGGTGGATCGAATTGCACCGGACGTTGGAGAATCCGAGTTCGCCGGCCAGCGCCTTGGCGAGCCCCCGCACCGCCCACTTGGACGTCCCGTAACTGGCGGTGAAGGAGCCGCCCCGAAGTCCCACCATCGAGCTGATCAGCACCACCGAGCCGCCGCGCCCCGTGGACAGGATGTGGGGGATCGCCACCGTCGTCGTCACCCACGTGCCCTTGAGGTTGATGTCGAGCGTCGTATCCCACTCCTCCTCGGTCCGCTCCCATGACGCGGCGGGCTGGGGCGAGACCCCGGCGTTGGCCACGACGAAGTCCAGACCGCCCAGCTCTGCGACCGCGGCGTCGACGGCTGCCCGCATGCCTGGCATGTCCCGAACGTCCACCTCCCCGGTGACGCAGCGCCGGCCGAGTGCGCGAACGGAGTCGGCGGTGGCCTCGAGGTCCTCCGGATTGGCCATCGGGTACGGGACCGTGTCGATGTCCCGGCAGAGGTCGAGAGCGATCACGTCACAGCCGGCGGCGGCGAACGCTTCACAGTGGGCGCGCCCCTGTCCGCGTGCTGCGCCGGTGACCAGCACGACCCTTCCGCTCAGATCGGCCTGGGTGGGGACGGCTTGCGACATCGGGGCTCCTGACGTGGTTCGGCGGCGGACCCTGCGGGGTCGCCCGCCCTGCGGCATGCTGGAAGTCAACGTAGACAATCAGAACAGGTAGTGATCATCATGCTTGAACGGACTCTGGTCCTCGTGGATACCTCGTATCTACTGGCTAGTTTTTACAACTCGTGGGAGGAGGGTGCGCGCGGCCAGCTGGAGATATCCCTGGCCACGGTCGTGCACCGTTTAGACCACGTAGCCCACGGTCTGGTGGACCAGCCGGTCCAGCGCCAGAACTGGTATGACGGCATCCCGGACTCCGGCCCGCACCGGTATCAGCGCACTCTTCGCGTGATCGAGGGCGTGCAGCTGCGCGCCGGCCAGTTGATCGAGTGGGGTGAGAGACGAACCCAGAAGGCGGTCGACACCCTCCTCGTCGCCGACATGATCCAAGCCGCCTACAAGGGCCAGTGTTCGGACATGGTCCTGGTCACCGGGGACGCCGACATGATCCCCGGCGTGCGGGTGGCGGTCGACGCCGGTGTCCGGATGCACCTCGTGGGTTTCGGCTGGGATTCGATTTCCTCGGCGCTGCGACACGCCTGCGACACCACGACCGTGCTCGATCCCCGCACCGACTTTCACGACGCCATGCAGATCAGGGTCCTCGAGGGCCCCATCCCCCCGAAGGTCAGGACCCCGACGGCGCCTCCGGTGCATCCGGGGGAGGATGGCCACGAGACCGAGGAGTCGGTGGGGATGGCCGACGTCGTCCTGCGCTCGGATCGCGCCTCGGCCACCTCGGTGGCCGACGAGACCCGCCTGACGGCCGCCGAGGAGGAGCGTGCGGCCGATGCGGAGGAGTTGGCGGCGGACGAGCAGGAATGCGCGGCGAGAGCCGAGTCCGAGCCGCCCGCGCCGGAGGCCGGGGATTCCGCGCAGAAACCAGCCGAATCGCCGACGGCCGGTAAGGTCCCCACGCCTGGCGCGCCGTCGAAGCCCGAGAGTGCACAGGGCCCGGGGCCGTCGCCCGCGCAGCTGGCCAAGCAGAGCGGCAAGCCCGAGAAGGCAGAGAAGCGTGACAAGGTGGGCGAGCCCGAGCGGCCCGGCCCGGCCGAGGCGTCCCCCGAGGCCGCCGAGGCGCACCCGGGCCCCCAGCCGCCGGCGCAGTCCTCCCGGGTCGCTCCCCAGTTCGCGGGCTCGGTCCAGAAGCCCTCGGACCCCGGTGCGGATTCCAACGGGTCGTCCCGGCCGAACCCCTCGATGATGGCTCCCCATCGTCGGCCATTGCGGTCGAAGTTCGTTCCGCTCCCGGACGAGGTCTGGACCTCGTCCGGTGAGCAGACCCCCTTCGACGTGGGTCAGCAGTACGCAACGTGGTGGTACGAGCGGGCCGCCACGGAGAGTCAGCGGGACCAGGCGCATCTCCTCTCGGGCGGCGTGCTTCCCCCGGGGATCGACCGCCCGTTGCTGCAGTTCGCCTGCCAGATGCTCAACGAGTTCACTCTGACGGAAGCCCAGCGGGTTCGTCTGCGAGACGGCTTCCACGAGGGGATCCGAGCAGTCCTGCTCAAGCACCGCTGACTCCTTCCCACCCGGCCGGTCAGAAGGGCGGGGGGTCGGGGTCGTGGTGGTGGTCGTGTGGGGTGTCTGGTGGTGGGGCCATGGCGTTGGCTTTGCGTTCGGCGGCCAGGCGTAGGGCGCGTCGGTACCAGTGGGTGCTCTGGGGTCGGGGGTCGAGCCAGGGTCGGCGTGGGGGCGGGATGTCGCTGCCGGCCCCGGCCCCGGCCCCGGCCCCGGCGCCGGCCGCGGTGTCGCTCTCAGTGGTGCGGTGGCGCCAGCGTGCGAGGGGCCCGTCGGGGTGGGTGGTGAGGGTGTGTCCGGT
>NZ_JALJRF010000027.1:0-16935 GCF_024519835.1 Dietzia sp. Die43
CCCCCCCACCCGCCGCGACCATCGCCACTTCCACCCCGCCCCGGTTCCCCGCGAGAGAATCGAGCGCCTCCTCGAGGTCTTCGCCGTCGCGCCGAGCGTGGGGCTGAGCCAACCGTGGCACGTCACCGTGGTCGAGGACCGAACCGTGCGTGAAGCCATCCATGCGGGGTTCTGTGAGGTTCGTGCTGCTGAGGCCGAGCGGTTCGACGGCGAGCGTCGGCGGCTCTACGACTCGCTGCGGCTAGAGGGAATCCTCCAGGCGCCGGTCGGGCTCGTGGTCAGCCACGTCCCGCCTGCGGGCCCGACGCTCGGCACCGCCGGCATCCCGGCCGCGACCGAGTACAGCGTGGTCGCTGCTATCGCCTTGCTGTGGCTGGCAGTGACAGCCGAGGGTCTAGGGATGGGATGGGTGAGTCTCGTGGACCCCGACCACCTCTCCGACAGGGTGCCGCTACCGGACGGCGCCCGCCCCCTGGCGTACCTGTGCCTGGGGCATCCCGCTCTGCAGCTCCGCGAGCCGCTGTTGCAGACCGTCGGCTGGGGACGTCGGTCACCACTGTCGGTCGACTGGGTCTAGAGCGACGCTCATCGCACGGACATGACGGCTCTCCACCCCCGGCACGCCGAGCATCGACCTGGCCCATTACCCCGATCACCTACAGGACCCCGACGGCGGGCCGCGAGTGCCGCGGCCGCGAGGCCGCAGCCAAGCCGAACGCGACTTCCTCGCCCTCGGCGAAGGCGCGCACGCCTGGCTGATCGAGGCCTCCGCTGCAGGAACCTCCCGGATCCGGGCCAAGATGGCCGCCGCCTGTGAGCTGGCCGCACTGGTCGGCGACGAGGAGGTCGATGCCGCTCTCGGCATCGCCGCCGCTGCCGGGCGCTTCGCCGACGGCGATGTGGCCGCGATCGTCGACCACCAGGCCACCGGCGCCGCCGCGGCCGACCTGGTCCCCGCCGACGAGACGCACTCGGCTCAGCTCGGCACCGCCACCTGGGCCAACTTCTCCACCATCACCGGCAAGGAGACCACCCGATGACCCCCATCGGCCACACGCCCCGCAGATGGCACCCCTTCGGACGGACCCTCGAAGCCGACCTCCAGCCGATCGCCGCCGGCAAAGAACCCCTGCAGTCCCGCCATTTTGACCTCAGCGGCCACCGCGCCGCCCACCACGAGCAAGGAGACCACCCTCATGACCGTGACCACGACGGCGACTGCGCCGCCCCTGCCCGAGGACCTCACCGCAGTCCTCAAGCGCATGCGCATGCCCTACCTACGCGCCATCGCCCCCGACGTGCTGGCCACCGCCAAAGCCCAACGCTGGGATCCCACCGAAGTGCTGCGAGTCCTGCTCGCTGAAGAAGCCCGTGGCCGCGACGAAGCCACCAAAGCCGCTCGCCGCAAAAGCGCAGGACTGCCAGCCGGCAAGACCTTCTCCTCGTGGCGCGAGAGCGACTCCTCGATCCCCGCCCCGACCCAGTCCACACTGGCCACCCTGGAGTGGGTCCACCGCGCCGAGAACCTCGCCATCAGCGGGCCCTCCGGGACCGGCAAGACACACTTCGTCGAGGCCCTGGCCCACCAGGCGATCGACGCCGGAATGCGAGTGGCGTGGTTCACCCTAGAATCGCTGACCACCGCCATCGGACGGGCCAGCGTGGACGGCTCGATCAGCAAGACTATCGCCCGCATCACCCGCGCCGAACTGATCGTCGTCGACGACATCGGCATGCTGCCGTCGGGACAAGCCGCCGCCGAGGCGTTCTACCGACTCGTCGACGCCACCTACGAACGCCGAAGCCTGGCCGTGACCAGCAACCTCCACCCCGCCGGATTCGACACCTTCATGCCCAAAACCCTGGCCACCGCCACAGTGGACCGGCTCCTGCACCACGCCCACGTCATCACCACCGAAGGCACCTCGATGCGACTGACCGAAGCCACCGCCGGACACGGCGTCATCCCACTGACCTAACAGGCAGGGAGATCAACTGACCGCGGACAGGGAGATGAACTGTCCGCCCACAGGGACATCACCTGACCGCACACAGGGAGATCCCGCTGTCCCTTGACAGCGGGTGCCACTCTGCTTCGCCGCAGCGATGCCGGCGTTGACGCGCTCGGTGATCAGCTCGCGTTCGTACTCGGCCAGAGTCGCGAGCATGCCCAGCATTAGCCGACCGGAAGTGGTCTCCGGGTCGATGCCATCGGAGAGCGACCGGATCTTCACGCCCTTGTCCCGAAGCAGGTTCAAGGTGTTGAGGACATCGATCAGGGATCGGCCGAGCCGATCGATACGCCACACCACGACCGTGTCACCGGACTCGACGTAGTCCAACAGCCGCTTCATCCCCGGCCGTTCAATCGCGCTCCGACTCCCCGAGGTCACATCCGCAAACACGTCCCGCTTCTGCACCCCGGAATCCACGAGTGCGTCCAACTGCAACTGAGCGTCTTGACTCGCGGTGCTCACGCGGGTGTACCCCAAGAGCCTCATGACCTGATTATGACTCACAAACCCCTACCGAGCACCACCCTGCGACACTTTGCGGTGAGACGACTTCACGAGACGCAAAAGGTGCACATCGGCCCATGAAGCGGTCTCGAGTTTTCAGGTCCCACCTGATGTCTCATTAACCTTTAGGTTTTTAAGGCGCTGTCCCAACAGTTCAGCAGACGCTGTATAGTTCAGTAGATGCTGACTATTGTTTCTCGTGTGGATGTGATGAACCGGTTAGGGCGGGCGATGGCCGACCCGACGCGGTCCCGGATACTGCTGACCTTGCTGCAGCAGCCGACCTACCCGGCGGAGCTGGCCCGCGATTTGGAGCTGACACGGTCGAACGTGTCGAACCATCTGGCATGCCTGCGCGACTGCGGGATCGTTGTCGCAGTGCCCGAAGGCCGCCAGACCCGGTACGAGATCGCAGACCCGCACTTGGCGCGGGCGCTATCCTCCTTGGTCGAGGTCACCCTCGCGGTCAACGAAAACGCCCCCTGCTTGGAGCCCGACTGCTCAGTGCCGGGTTGTCACGCCACGGAGGTGCAGGCGTGATCCTGTACTCGGCCCTGCAGGCGATCGGCCTGTTCATTGCCACCAATATCGACGACATCATCGTCCTGTCGCTGTTTTTCGCCCGCGGAGCAGGCCAACGCGGCACCACCGCACGCATTCTGGCCGGCCAGTATCTTGGCTTCGTCGGCATCCTCGGCGCCGCAGTGCTCGTCTCCCTGGGCGCGGGAGCCTTCCTGCCCCCGGGGGCCATCCCTTACTTCGGGCTGATCCCACTGGGCTTGGGACTGTGGGCCGCGTGGCAGGCCTGGCGCGGGGACGATGATGACGACGACGATGCAAAGGTCGAGGGCAAGAACGTCGCCGTGTGGACCGTGGCCGGCGTAACCTTCGCCAACGGCGGCGACAACATCGGCGTCTACGTCCCCGTCTTTCTCAACGTGGGCACGGGAGCCGTAGTTGCCTACTGCATCGTGTTCCTGGTGCTGGTGGCGGGACTGGTGGGCCTGGCCAAGTTCGTCGCCACCCGCCGACCGATCGCCGAAGTCCTAGAGCGCTGGGAACATATCCTGTTCCCGACTGTCCTGATCGGCCTGGGCGCCTTCATCCTGATCAGCGGCGGAGCATTCGGACTCTGACAAAACCGACGCAAACCCCACCGCGCACCCGTGAGCCGCCGACTCGCTCTAATTCTTCCGGCCAGAACGCCCGATTGGTACGTCGCCGCCTAGAAGTAGCCACAGAAGACCGCCACAGAGCGATCAAGTCCACAGCGACGATGGCGGGCTCGTACTCGTCCTGCTGGGGTGTACCCCAACGGCGCACAGGTCAGGCGCTACCCTCACCCCCTAATTCGTAATACGATTGTCGGCATGGCAAGGAAGATTCAGGGCCACCAAGTATCCGACGAACAGATCGATCAATGGGTCGACGAAGCCGAGGCTGGCTACGACCCCCAGTGGCTAAGCAAGCGCATGGGGCGGCCGGCGAGGGCTGATCAGGCCGCTAGAGTCGTACCGGTACGACTGACCGATGCCGAACTCCGCGCCGTCATGGCACGCGCCGAGCGCGAACATCTCAACCGATCCGAAGCGATCCGTCAGGCTCTGGCCCAATGGGCCGCCGCCTAGTGATCATCCGCAGATCCGCATACAAACACGGCATCGTCGACGACGACATTCGGACAGCGTTCGACACTCCCTTGTTGTCTGGACCGCTCGGCTTCGATTCCCAAGCCCGTGTCCTGGAGCTTGTCACCCTGCATTACGACGACGGCACCACTGAGGTCATCCACGCCATGAAGGCCAGACGCACTTACCTGGACCTGCTCGACTGAATCGTCCCGGCACGGCGCGCTACGCTTGGCTCCGCGGCCAGCCCGAGGGCATTATACGTGGTCCGCTACCTTGCCCGATCAGTTCAGGCCCTGGCGCTTCGACTCCCGCTCCGGGCTTGACGCGTACAGCCACGACTCCGCCTCGCCCGGCCGGACCAGCGCCCGCCCCACTAGGATGACCGCTGCCTGGCGCAGGCCGGCGGACTCGACCGCGTCCGCGATGTCGGCGAGCGTGCCGCGCAGCTCCACGCGGTGCGGGCGGCTCGCGCTGGCCACCACCGCCACCGGGCAGTCGGCACCGTGCGTGGGCACCAGACGCTCGGCCAGCTCACGGATCCGAGTGATCGCCAGGTGCAACACAAGCGTCGCGCCGGTGGCGGCGAAATTCTCCAACGACTCAGTCGACGGCATCGCCGTCGACCGCGCCTGAACGCGGGTGAGCACCACCGACTGCACAACCTCGGGAACCGTGAGCTCCACACCCAGCTCGGCGGCGGCCGCGGCATAGGCCGGAACACCAGGAACCACGTCCCACGGCACGCTGGCCGCGTCGAGGCGGCGAGTCTGCTCGGCGAGAGCCGAGTACAGCGACGGGTCACCCGAACACAGCCGGACCACCTCGAGCCCATCGGCGTGAGCGGCGACGATCTCGCCGATGATCCCGTCCAGGTCCAGATGCTGGGTGTCCACCAGCCGGGCCGCGGGTCGGCAGTGGTCGAGCACACCGTCGTCGAGATACGTCCCCGCGTACAGGCAGACGTCGGCGGCGGCAAGCGCCGCAGCCGCGCGCAGCGTCAGCAGGTCGGCGGCGCCGGGGCCGGCTCCCACGAAGTGAACGGTCACGAGCTCTCCCCTGTTTCCGAAGTATCAGCCGCAGCGACGAAGGGCTTCACGGCCGCCCACTGCACCACCGCACGGGCGGGGGCCCAGCCGGTGAACCGGCCGATCGAGTCCGCGTGCTCGACCTGGATCCTGGTCAGCTCCCCGCCGAATACGGCGCGGGTGTCGATGAGCGCGCGTTCGGTCTCCAGCGTCACCGCGTGCGCGACCAGCCGGCCGCCCGGGCGAAGTGCGTCCCAGCACTGTCGCAGCAGGCCAGGGGCAGTACCGCCCCCACCGATGAACACCGCGTCCGGCCGCGGCAGACCGTCCAGAGCCTGGGGCGCCCGTCCGTGGACGACCTCCAACGAGGGCACCCCGAGGGCGGCCGCGTTGCGCCTGATCCGGGCCGCCCGCTCGGAGTTCGCCTCCACCGCGGTCGCCCGACACGACGGGTGCGCGCGCATCCACTCGATGCCCACCGACCCGGCGCCAGCACCCACGTCCCACAAGTGCTCACCGGGGGCCGGCGCGAGCCGGGAGAGGGCAGAGGCTCGCAGGTCGCGGCGGGTGAGCTGGCCGTCGTTCTGGAAGTCGTCGTCGGGCAATCCCGGCGCCAGCCCGAGCGGCCGGGCGGACGCGTCGGCCACGCACTCGATGGCCAACACGTGTAGGGCGGGGGCCTCGTGATCGACAGCCCAGTCGCGCGCCGGGCAGCTGAAGCGCGCTTCCGACGGGCCCCCGAGATCGGACAGAACGGTCATCGCGCTCCCCCCGAAGCCGGCGCCGTCAAGTAGCGCTGCGACCTCTCCCGGCGTGTGCCGGTCCGCCGAGAGCACCAGCAGACGTCGCCCCGGTGCCAGTTCACGACCGAGCGCGCGGTGGTCGCGCAGCACCGCCACGGACTCGGCCGGCCACCGCATCCGGGCGCGGGCCAGAGCGAC
Source organism: Dietzia sp. Die43 (assembly GCF_024519835.1). Classification (NCBI taxonomy): domain Bacteria; kingdom Bacillati; phylum Actinomycetota; class Actinomycetes; order Mycobacteriales; family Dietziaceae; genus Dietzia; species Dietzia sp. Die43. The sequence continues at coordinate 6,117 of NZ_JALJRF010000027.1, forward strand.
CGAGGACACCGCCGGGAGCACCTCGACCGCGTCCGCGCCGAGCAGGTCGATCAGGGTGGTGCCGATCCCGGCGACCAGCGGATCGCCCGAGGCCAGGGCTACGGTCGATCGCCCGCGGAACTGCGCGAGCAGCTCCGGCAACCCATCCCGCAGCGGCCGCGGCCACGGCACTCGTTCGGCCGTCACATCGCCCGGAACCATCGCCAGATGACGCTCCCCGCCGAGCACCACATCGGCGCCCAGGACGGCGCGACGGCGGGCCTCGTCGAGCCCCGCCCACCCGTCGCCGCCGATGCCGACGACCACCACCCGTGCATTCATGACGCGGAACCCTACCGCGACACCTGAGGCGCCCCGGGACAGGCCGTTGGGCTAGCCTGAAGCACCACACAACCGAACAGACCCCACAGCACGAGGTGCCCCACGACCCGCCCCAGGCGGAGCGGAGGGGAGAATCAGGGAAGCCGGTGAGAATCCGGCACAGGGCCCGCTACGGTAACCCGGCCTCTCAGGCGATCGCGCCCCGCGCGCACGTCCGAGATGGGCCGGGAAGTCCGGAGACCGGCCTCGCGCTGACCAGCCTGGCAGACGAGAGCGGGAGCCCCCATGCCACTGCACTACCCCTTCAGCGCTGTCGTCGGTTCCGACGACATGGCGCTGGCCCTGACCCTGACCGCGGTGTCCCCGGCGGTCGGCGGCGTGTTGATCCGCGGCGAGAAGGGCACGGCCAAGTCCACGATGGTCCGCGCCCTCGCCGGGATCCTGCCGGAGGTCGAGGTCGTCACCGGCGACCGCTTCTCCTCCGCACCCGACGACCGCGGCTCCGAGACCCCGGACGGGCGTATCCCGCACGACGCGCCCACCGAGCGGCGGCCGGTCCGCCTGGTCGAGCTGCCCATCGGGGTCTCCGAGGACCGCATCACCGGATCACTACACCTGGAGAGTGCGCTCACCGACGGGGTGACCGTGTTCCAACCGGGCCTACTCGCCCGCGCACACCGCGGACTGCTCTACGTGGACGAGGTCAACCTGCTCCACGACCACGTGGTGGACCTGCTGCTCGACGCCGCCGCGATGGGCAGGGTAACCGTGGAGCGCGACGGCATCTCGGTGGAGCACGCCGCGCGCTTCGTGCTGATCGGCACCATGAACCCCGAGGAGGGCGAGCTCCGGCCCCAGTTGCTGGACCGCTTCGGCCTCACCGTGGAGGTGGCCGCGCCCCGGGACCCGGAGCTGCGCGCCGAGGTGGTGCGCCGCCGGATCGCGTTCGAGGCCGACCCGGCGGGATTCGTCGCCGACCACGCCGCCGACGAGGCCGCCGTGCGCGAACGGATCGCCGCCGCGCGGCGCGTGCTCGACCGGGTGAGACTGACCCCCTGGGCGCTGACCACCATCGCCCGGGTGTGCGCGGGCTTCGACGTGGACGGCATGCGCGCCGACATCGTCACCGCCCGCACCGCCGCCGCCCACGCCGCATGGCAGGGCCGGACCCGGATCACCCGCGAGGACATCCGCGTCGCCGCGCGCATGGCACTGCCCCACCGCCGCCGTCGTGCCCCGTTCGATGCGCCGGGCCTCGACGAGGACCTGTTGGAACGGCTCCTGGGCGACGACGACGAGCCCGATCCCGACCCCCGGGACGAGACCGCGCCGGCCGACGACGCCGAACAGTCGGAGTCCGCAGACGAGTCCGCGTCGGCAGACACCCCGGACGCCGAGTCGACCCCGGCGCGGGCCTCGGCCGAGCACGCCGGGCACGAGCACTCGCCCGAGCAGACCGAGCAGAACGAGGACAGCCCCGGCGCTGGCGACGACTCCGGCACCGAGGGCCCGGACCAGGCGGACGGCCAATCGGACGACGACGCCGACGGCCGAGCCGACGAGCAGCCCGGCGGACACGCCGCGGAGGACACCCCCGGCGACGCCTCGCGGTCCGACGCTCCCGGGCCCACCCCGCCCGAGCCAGGCACGGTCACCGCGGCCGCAGCGCCGTACCGCACCCGCCTGCTCGCCGTCGCCGGCACCGGCCAGGGCGCTGCCGGCCGCCGATCGAGGGCCCTCACCACCAGCGGCCGCCGCATCGGCGCGGGCGCGTTCACCGGGTCCGACCTGCACCTGCCCGCCACGATCCGGTCCGCCGCGCCGCAGCAATCCGCCCGGGGTCGCGGAGCCGGTCCAGACGGCGGCCGACTCCGGCTGGCTGCCGAGGACCTGCGCTCGCCCGTCCGCGAGGGCCGCGAGTCCAACCTGGTTCTGTTCTGCGTGGACGCCTCCGGCTCCATGGCCGCTCGCACCCGGATGGAGCAGGTCAAGACCGCGATCCTCTCCCTGCTTCTGGACGCCTACCGCCGCCGCGACAAGGTGGGACTGGTGACCTTCCGCGGGTCCGCGGCCCACGTGGCCCTGCCGCCCACGTCGTCGGTCGACATCGCGGCCACCCGCCTCGCGGAACTCCCGGCGGGCGGCCGGACCCCACTGGCGGAGGGACTGCTCACCGCCGCCGAAGTCCTGCGCATCGAAGGCGTCCGCGATCCGCGGCGGCGGGCCCTCCTCGTCGTCGTCACCGACGGCCGCGCCACCCACGGCCCGGACGCCCTCGCCAGGTCCCGCACCGCGGCGACCGGGCTGGCCTCCCTCGGCGTGGCGTCGGTGGTCGTGGACTGCGAGACCGGCCGCTTCCGGATGGGCCTGGCCTCCGAGCTCGCCGGGCACCTGGGCGCTGAGCACGTGCCGTTGGGCGAGGTCACCGCCGAGGGACTCACCGACGCGGTCGGCGTTCACACAGCCCGCGCGCGCACCGCCCGCCCGCACGCCGCCGGCCCCCGGAACGAGGTGGCCTGATGCCCAAGGGACAGCCGGAGATCGTGCCCGACGACGGGCTCAGCACCCGGCAACGCCGCAACCGGCCGCTGGTCATGGTCCACACCGGGCCCGGCAAGGGGAAGTCCACCGCCGCGTTCGGCCTGGCAATGCGCGCGTGGAACCAGGGCTGGGACATCGGGGTGTTCCAGTTCGTCAAGTCCGCCAAGTGGCGCATCGGCGAGCAGACCGTCATGGAACGCCTCGCCCGCCTGCACGACGAGACCGGCGAGGGCGGGCCCGTCGAGTGGCACAAGATGGGCTCGGGGTGGTCGTGGTCGCGCAAGGACGGCACCGAGGACGACCACGCCGCCGACGCCGCCGAAGGCTGGGCCGAGATCAAGCGCCGACTGGCCGACGAGCGGCACGACCTTTATCTGCTCGACGAGTTCACCTATCCCATGAAGTGGGGCTGGGTGGACGTCGACGACGTGGTCGCCACCCTCGCCAGCCGCCCCGGACGGCAGCACGTGGTGATCACCGGCCGGGACGCCGACCCCCGGCTGCTCGAGGTCGCCGACCTGGTCACCGAGATGACCAAGGTCAAGCACCCGATGGACGCCGGGCAGAAGGGTCAGCGGGGCATCGAATGGTGACCGACCTCCCGCGGATCGTGGTGGCCGCGCCGGCGTCGGGGCACGGCAAGACCACCGTCGCGACCGGCCTCATGGCGGCGCTACGCCGCACCGGGCTGGAGGTCTCGGGGCACAAGGTTGGCCCCGACTACATCGACCCCGGGTACCACGCTCTGGCCACCGGGCGGCCGGGCCGCAACCTCGACCCGCACCTGGTGGGCGAGGAGCGGATCGTGCCGCTGCTGCTGCACGGCGCCGGCGCGGGTGGGGGCGCGGGCGGGGCCGGGATCGATGCGGGGCGGCCCGCCGACGTCGCGGTGATCGAGGGCGTCATGGGCCTGTACGACGGGCACATCGGCGGCGACGGGTTCGCCTCCACCGCTCACGTCGCCGCGCTCACCGGGACCCCCGTCGTGCTGGTCGTGGACATCTCCCACGCCTCGCGCAGCATCGCCGCGGTGGTGCTGGGGATGGCCTCCTTCGACCCGGCTGTGCGGATCGCCGGGGTGGTGCTCAACAAGGCCGGCTCGGTCCGCCACTCCGACGAGGTCCGACGCGCGCTGGCGCCCCTCAGCATCCCGGTGCTGGGTGTCCTCCAGCGCGACGACGACGTCACCGCCCCCTCCCGCCATCTCGGCCTGGTCCCCGCCGCCGAACGCCCGGAGGCCGCGCGCTCGCTCGACCACCTGGCCGGGAAGGTGGCCGCGTCGATCGACCTCGAGGCGGTCATGCGCATCGCGCGTGAGGCGCCGCCGCTGGCGGGCGAGGGTTGGTCGGCGCGCGTGGCGTTGGGTGGTGACCGAGCCCACGAGGTCGACGACGACGAGGGCCGCCCGCTCATCGCCGTGGCCGGTGGCCGGGCCTTCACGTTCCGCTATGCCGAGACGGTCGAGTTGCTCGAGGCGACCGGCTGCTCGGTCGTGCCGTTCGACCCGCTGTCCGACGAGGCACTGCCCGACACCGCCGCGGGGATCTACCTCGGGGGCGGGTTCCCCGAGGTGCACGCCGCGGACCTCGCCGCCAACGCGCCGATGCTGGGGGCGCTGCGCGCGGCGACGACGGCCGGGACGCCGACCGTCGCCGAGTGCGCGGGCCTGCTCTACCTCTGTCGCACCCTCGACGGTGTCCCCATGGTCGGTGCCGTTGACGCCGACGCGGCCATGGCCCCGCGGCTCACGCTGGCCTACCGCCGCTCGACCGCGGTCGCCGACAGTGTCCTTGCGACCGCCGGCACCGAGGTCACCGGCCACGAGTTCCACCGCACGGCCGTCAACCCGCCCGCCGGCGCGGCGGGCGCGGCGGGCTCTCACGCGGGCGTGCCCAGCACGGACGGGCCGGGCGCGGCTCCCGCCTGGACCAGCAGCGCCGGACCAGAGGGGTTCGTTAGCGGGTCGGTCCACGCGTCGTACCTGCACACGCACTGGGCCGGGCATCCGGCGCTCGCGGCCCGGTTCGCGGCGCAGGCTCGGCAGTTCGCCCGGTTAGCGGACCGCGGAATGGGCACGGCCGCCGAGTTGGTCTGACTTCGCGACGACGAGCGCGCTATCCGACGACACCAGCCGCTCAGACCGCGCTCACCGATACACATCCCGTCTGTGCTCGACCCGGAGAACGAAGACCTCTCTGGCGTCGTCGTCGATCCGATACAGGATGCGATAGGTCCCGCGACGTGCGGAGTACACCCCGGTCAGCTCCCTCCGCAGTTCAATTCCCACTCGCCGTGGGTTCGCGATCAGTGGCCCGGTGAGGAATTCGACAACCGCCGCGGCGATATTCTCCGGAAGGCCCCGCTGGATCGCCCGAGCCGCGGGTGGGGCGACGACGAGCTCGTAGCCCTCCACCGCGCGGCCTACTGGCGGAGGGCCCGGACGGCATCGACGCCGCGCACGACATCTCCGCGCGCCCTCGCCGCATCGGCCTCCCGGATATCCGCCAACGCTGACGGGTCGGAGAGGACATCAAGCGTCTCCTCGAGAGCGGCGAGATCGTCCGGGCTCATGACCACGGCCACCGGGCGTCCGTTCTTGGTCACGGTGACGCGCTCGTGGTGCTTGGAGACACGGTCGACCACGTCGCTGAAATTGGCCCGGACATCACGGAGCGGCTCGGTAGACATGTACACAATTGTGCCACGCTTTGCGCGTGGGCGACATCCTCAATCCAGGCTGCGGGCCCACTCCGCAGCGGCAGTCGCGCCGTCCACTACCTGCACGCCCGGCGCGGGTCCGGGCCGCCGCACCACCACGACCGGAACGCCGAGCTCGCCGGCCACCGCCATCTTCGACCACGTGTGACCGCCGCCCGAGTCCTTGGTGACCAGCACGTCCACGCCGTGGTCGGCGAAGAGTTCGCGCTCACCCTCCACCGAGTAGGGGCCGCGGTTCGGCAGCAGTCGCCACGACGCGGGCAGCTCCACCTCGGGCGGGTCCACCACCCTGACCAGCGCGTGGTGCTCGGCGAGGGGGCCGACGAACCTGTCCAGTGACTGCCGGCCGATCGTGAGGAACGGCCGCCGGCCCAGGCGGGACGCGGTAGCGGCGGCCTCGTCGTGGTCGTCGACCCAGTGCCAGCCGCCTGAACCGGGGGCGGCGGCCCACCCCGGTCGCTCGAGGCGCAGCAGCGGGACCTCTGCGGCCGCGCAGGCGGCAGCGGCATTGGCCGAGATGCCGGCGGCAAAGGGGTGGGTGGCGTCCACGACCGCGGTCACGCCGGCCTCCGTGAGGTGCCGCCGGAGCCCGTCGATGCCGCCGAACCCACCGACGCGCACCTCCCCCACCGGCAACCGCGGCCGCGCGACCCGGCCCGCCAGCGACGAGCAGAACCGCAGGCCGTGCTCCTGCAGCAAGACGGCGAGGTCGCGGGCCTCGGCGGTCCCGCCCAGGATCAGCACGCTCACCGGTCCGCCCCCGGCGGCAGCAGCGGCAGTTCCGGAGCACTCGAGCGGGCCAGCTCGAGAAGCGCGTCCAGGTCGAGGTGCTCCTCGGCGAGATCCGCCAGTAGGTCGAGCCGCGCCTCGCGGGCCTGCGTGAAGCTCACTGATGACGCCGGGCGCTCACGCCCCGCGCCGCCGGAGCCGCCGACGACCTCGGCCAGCAGCGCCGACCGAAAGCCGTCCGATTCGAGGGTTCCGTGCCACATGGTGCCGAACACGCGGCCCCGCCGGGCTCCGCCGGGGAACTCCTCGTCGTCGTCGACCCGCTCGCGCCCGCCGCCGACGCTCACCCTCCCGTGGTGGATCTCGTACCCGCCCACGTCCTGGCCCAGCGCGCGTCCGGTGGGCAGCCGCAGCACCTTCTCCGCGCCGAAGCGCGTGGTGATGGGGAGCAGTTCGAGGCCGGTCACGCGCGTGCCGGGCTCGCCCTCGATGCCGTCCGGGTCGGAAATCTCCCCGCCGAGCATCTGGAAGCCGCCGCAGATCCCCAGCACCGCGCCGCCGCGCTCGACGTGCGAGGTGAGCGCACGGTCGAGGCCCCGGGCACGGAGCCAGGCGAGGTCGTCGAGGGTGGCGCGGGTCCCGGGGACGACGACGAGGTCCGCCCCCGCGAGGTCGCGGGGCTCCGTGACGTACTCCAGCTCCACGTCCGCCTCCAGGCCGAGGGCGTCGACGTCGGTGAAGTTGCTGATGCGCGGCAGACGGATCACGGCCACGCGCAGGGTGGCGGTGGCGTGAGCGGCGCGGGGACCCACCGCGAGGGCGTCCTCCGAGTCCAGCCACAGGTCGGGATTCCAGGGCAGCACCCCGTGGACCGGGCGGCCGGTGAGGTCCTCGAGCTGGCGCAACCCGGGCGCCAGGAGCGTGGGGTCGCCGCGGAACTTGTTGATGACGAACCCGGCGACCAGCCGCTGATCGGCGGGCTCGAGCAGCGCGACCGTGCCGTAGAGGGCGGCGAAAACGCCTCCGCGGTCGATGTCCCCCACCACGACGACGGGCATGTCCGCGTGACGGGCCAGCCCCATGTTGACGTAGTCGCTCGAGCGCAGGTTGATCTCGGTGGGGCTGCCGGCTCCCTCGCAGATGACGAGCTCGTGGCGGGAGGCGAGGTCGGAGTAGGCGGCGAACGCGGCGTCGGCCAGGTGGGCCCGTCCGTCGACGAAGTCGCGGGAGGACACCGACCCGGCCGGCTGTCCCATCACCACCACGTGGCTACGCCGGTCTCCGCCGGGCTTGAGGAGCACCGGGTTCATCGCGGGCTCCGGGGCCACGCCCGCGGCCAGGGCCTGGATCCATTGCGCGCGCCCGATCTCGGCGGTGCCGTCCGGGCCTGTGCTGTGCGGACCTGTGCGGCGAGGAGCGGCGACCACCATCGAGTTGTTGGACATGTTCTGGGCCTTGAACGGGGCCACGTCGATGCCGCGGCGGGCGAACGCCCGGCACAGTGCGGTGGTCACGACGCTCTTACCCGAATCCGAGGTCGTACCGGCGACGAGCAGGGAGGCGACCATGAGATCGATCGTAGTCGGGCGCTCCGGGCCCGCCTGACCGGGCCGACCCGCATCCGAGGTGGGGTCGCGGCGTGGTTGTGGGGCCAGCTGTGGTGATGAGTCGAGCGATGGTGGGGCCAGCGGGGCTCGAACCCGCGACCAGCGGATTATGAGTCCGCGGCTCTAACCAACTGAGCTATAGCCCCCCGCACGCGCCGGGTACGTCACCGGCACGCGCGGCGCAATCGTAGCAAGGCGTCAGGAGCCGCCGGCGGGCCACCAGACCGCGCGGACATCGGCCAGTCCGTCCTCGACGACAGCGGGAGGGTCATCCCACACCTGCACGCGCCTCCCGGGGGCCTCGTAGGGCGGGGACCCCGGGTCTCCGGAGCGGACGAAGTCGACCCACGACCGGTGCATCGCGTCGACGAGCTCCGGCGACGCATCCGCTCCGAGATAGGCCCGCACATTCGCGGCTTCCGGGACCGCCCAGAAGAACGGCAGGTCCGCGCAGTGGACGGCGCCGCGGCCCTCGGACCAGCGGAAGTCGTACACCCAGGTGGGCGCGCCGGCGGCCACCCGGGTCTCGGCCGCCCGCACGACGGTCGAGTGGATGGTCGCGGCGTCGACCACCGCCCCCACCGCCCGCCGCAGCGACTTGCCCGCCGACTGCCTGGCCAGCGCGCGCAGTCCGGTGGTGGGCAGCTCCTGGGACCGCAGGATCATCGCGGCACCCGGCACCAGCGCCGGCCCGGGGAGGGCCCGGACGACCCCCTCGAACTCCGTGGCCGTGGAGCCGATGAGCAGGGGCAGGGCGAGCCCGGGACCGCTCCCGATGCCCTCCAGGGGCGGGACCGGGACCGTGTCGTCGCCGACCGTCGGGCGGAACGGCATGAGGAAGGGATTGTCCTTGCGCAGGCGCCGGTGGAACTCGTCGACGGCGCCCCGGCCGCCGGCTGCCAGCTCCGCGGCGGTCGTGCCCTTGGGGGCCTGCGCGGCAGGCGATCGCAGGACCGCCGGCGACGAGGCGATCCCCCGGTGGAACAGGCCGGCCGCCAACGGCGAGGCGAGCAGGCAGAGCACCGCCCCGCCGCCCGCCGACTGACCCGACACCGTGACCTGCCCGGGGTCACCGCCGAACGCCGCGATCTCGTCGCGGACCCACTCCAGGGCCATGATCCAGTCCCGCACCCCGCGGTTGTCCGGGGCGTCGGGGAACGCGGTGAACCCCTCGACGCCCAGGCGGTAGCCCACCGAGACCACGACGATCCCGGCGCGCGCGAAGGCGGTCCCGTCGAACCAGGGCTGGTGCGATGACCCGGACTCCCAGCCGCCGCCGTGGATCCACACCAGCACCGGGTGGCCCGCGCCCTCGGTGGGGGCCCACACGTCGACGTGCAGGATGTCCGTGCCGGCGACGATCGGCTCGGGGATCGCCGGGTCGGGGTCGAAGCGCAGCCGCTGCGCGGTGGCGGCCGGCCGGGTCGCGTCACGGACGCCCGGCCACGGTTCGCGGCGGACCGGGGCGGCGAACCGCAGGTCGCCGACGGGGTCCTCGGCGTAGGGGATGCCGTAGTAGCGGACCACATCCCCCAGATCGGTGCCCTTGACGCGGCCGGTGGACAGCGCGATCTCGACGTCGGTCATGGCGGCCAGATTAGCCAGGACAGCTGAGATCCCCCGGCGATCCCTGCTACCAAGAGGAGATGACAAGTGATAGGGACCTGATCATCGAGCGTCTGGCCGACGTGGCCTCCGCGTTGGACTCACGTGACTGGGACGGGCTGGGCGAGCTGTTCACCGAGTCCGCCACCGGGTACGGCGCGACCGGTCGGCAGGCGATCATCGAGAGGGTCAGGGAGCACCTCGGGGGCTGCGGACCGTCCCAGCACCTGTTGGGCAACCATCGGGTCCAGCTCGCCTTCCACGGAGACGAGGACCGGGCACGAAGCCTCACGTACGCGCGTGTCCTCCACCTCGGTGCCGGGGACCAGTCCGATCTGTCCTACGAGTGCTTCGGCGAGTATTCGGATCTGTGGACCCGGACGCCGGAGGGCTGGCGGATCGACTCGAGGAGGTTCCACATCAGCTTCGACCGAGGCGATTTCCGGACACTCCAACCCGGCTGACCTCCGGACGCCTCCCATGGGAGGCGTCCACGATCTAGGAGGCAACACCATGACCGCCACCTACACGTTTGACGTCTTCGCCAGCCTCGACGGCTTCGGGTCGTACAACGACAACGGTGATTGGGGCGGCTACTGACGATTCCGGCGTGTTCGACCCCTGGGTCACCCAGATGACCACGCTGCTGACCACGGTGGTGTCAACGACGCTGGATGGTCCCCTCGACTGGCCGGACGCGGCCATCGTCAGCGGAGACGCCGTCGAGGTGGTCGCTCGCTTGAAGCAGCAATCCGACGTGTCGTTGCGCTCGCACGGCAGCTTGTCGATGAACCGGGCGCTGATGGCCGCCGGTCTGGTCGATCGGGTGCAGGCGACAGTGTTTCCCTGGCGCAGTGGGTGGGTACCAGGTTGGGATGAGTGATCGAAGATGATCGAACCCTTGTACTAATGCGCCGGTGCGGGTACTGTCGAATGTAGGTTCGATGTCGGTGGCGGAGGAGGTGGGATGGTGACGACGACGAGTTCGCTGTTCGCCGTACCCGAGCCCCTCGGCATGGTCGACATGGAGGCCGTCAGCGAGGCGGCCCGTGCCGCGACGCTGGCGCAGAACCGCGCCGGGGCCACGCGGCTGGAGGCGGCACATGTCCTGGTCGAACAGTTCGCCCGGTCCGCCCAGGCACAGGCGGAGCAGGCCGACGAGGCCGGCGCCGGTTCGCGCCGGCCCGCGTACGCCCGGCTGGATCCGGAGGCCCGGGCCCGCGATCACCTCGTGGCGGCGTGTCAGCTCACGTGTTGGCACGCCGCGCGGTTGGTGACGGCCGGGACGCAGATCCACC
>NZ_JALJRF010000028.1:0-13979 GCF_024519835.1 Dietzia sp. Die43
ACCGGACACACCCTCACCACCCACCCCGACGGGCCCCTCGCACGCTGGCGCCACCACACCACCGACACCGACACCGGGGCTGCGACCGACACCAGGGCCGACCCCGACGCCGACATCCCACCCCCACGCCGCCCCTGGCTCAACCCCCGACCACAAAGCACCCACTGGTACCGACGCGCCCTACGCCTGGCCGCCGAACGCAAAGCCAACACCATGGCCCCACCACCAGACACCCCACCCGACCACCACCACGACCCCGACCCACCACCCTTCTGACCGGCGCGCGGCGAGCCCGGGCCGACACCCTGGTGGCGACAGCACAAAGGCCCGGTGTCGCAGCGTGCGACACCGGGCCCCGGTGGAAGACGGTCAGACGGTCAGTGCTTCTCGCGTCCCCAGTGGTACTCGAAGACCAGGCCGCAGGCGGTGATGACCAGCGCGACGGCGCCGCCGATGAGCACCCACCAGTTCCAGAAGGCCGCTCCGTAGCCGATGATGAAGACCGAGAAGGCCACCAGCACGGGCCAGTAGCTGTGCGGGCTGAAGAAGCCGAGCTCGCCGGCGCCGTCGGAGACCTCTGCCTCCTCGAAGTCCTCGGGCAGGGTGCTGATGCGCCGCGCCACGAAGCGGAGGTAACCACCGATCAGCAGGCTCAGGCCGGCCGAGAGCACGAAGGCCGTGGCGCCGACCCACTCGACGCCCGTCCGAGACGTACCGGTGAGGTAGGCGTACGCGATACCCATGACGGCCAGGAAGATAAACAGGGCGTCGAAAATTCGTACTGTTGCGTTCATCGTTCAGGAATCCTTCGCGTGATACCGGGAGAACCGTCAGTTGCCCGACGCGGTCTCGATGATGTTGTTCTGGTCACGGGTATCGCTGCGTCCGGTCTTGAACGGTGCGGTGGAGGTCGAGTACGGGTCCTGGCCGATCGACTCCAGCGCCTCCGCGTTGGACGCGGTCGGGTTGTCCTGACGGAACTGGATGTACTGGGCGAAGGCCTCCGGCGATACCGCGCGCAGCTCGAAGTTCATCATCGCGTGGTAGACACCGCACATCTCGGCACAGCGTCCGACGAACGCACCCTCGCGATCGATCTCCTCGATCTGGAACATGCTCAACTGCTGGTTCTTGCCCGGGTGCGGCATGACGTCGAGCTTGTAGATGAACTCGGGGATCCAGAACGAGTGGACCACGTCGGCCGACGCGAGGCGGAACTCGATGCGCGTGTCGGTCGGCAGAACCAGGACCGGAACCTCCTCGGAGGTACCGACGGTCTCGATGTTGTTGTAGTGGAGGTACGACTTGTCCTCGGCAAGACGACCGTGGATCGGGCCGCCGGCCGCCGGCTCACCGTCGCGACCCAGGGCCTCACGGACCTCGTCGGAGAGCACACCGGCCTCCTCGGCCGCGCGCTGCGCCTCGACGTTGGTGCCGTCCTCGATGCTGGCCCCCGCGACGTCGACCTTGTTGTAGCCGAACTTCCAGTTCCACTGGTAGGCGGTGACGTCGACCTTGACGCCGACCTCCTCCTGCGGACGGAGATCGAGCACCTTGTTCTGCGTGACCACGGTGAAGTAGAAGAGCACGGAGATGATCACGAACGGCGCAGCCGTGTAGATCAGCTCCAGGGGCACGTTGTACGCAGTCTGGCGCGGGAACTCGCCGTCGTCGTTCTTCCGCTTGCGGTGGAACGCCATCGACCAGAAGATCAGGCCCCACACGAAGAAGCCGACGATGAGCGACGTGATGACGGTGCCCGTCCAGAACTCGCGGATCGCGACGCCCTCCGGGGTGATCCCGGTCGGGAAGCCGAAGTTCATCGTCTGGTTCCACCACTTGTTGTCGGTTTGGAGGCTACAACCGGACAACAGCAAGCCCAATGTGCCGAGAGACATCGCGAGTGTCGCCCTGCGCGTCCGACGACGCCCGTCACGCTGTTCCACCATCACGCCTTCCTGATCAGCGGCACCGACCACGTGGCCGGGACACCTTAAAAGAGTAGACCACGGCTCTCAGAATGGAAGCCGCGGGTCCGGCAATTCACCCGCCCGCTCCCCCACGCCGTCGGCGGGGGGCCGGAGGGGTTCCGCCGACCAGTAGTATTCGATCGCGTCGCGACCCGCTCGGGCGGGTCACCGCTGACGCCCCGACGACGATGGACGAGGTACCCGACGCATGTGTGGCCTGCTTGGTCTGATCACCCCCGACGGCTCCGCCCGTACCCACGAGGCGCGGGTCCTCGGCGCCATGGGGTGCCAGCGCCACCGCGGCCCCGACGAGGTGGGCACCTGGGTCGACGGCGACATGGCCTTCGGGTTCAACCGCCTGTCGATCATCGACATCGCGCACTCTCACCAGCCGCTCCGCTGGGGTCCGCCCGAGCAGCCGGACCGTTACGCGCTGGTGTTCAACGGGGAGATCTACAACTACCTCGAACTCCGCGAGGAGCTGCAGCGCGAGCACGGTGCCGTGTTCGCCACCGAGGGTGACGGCGAGCCGATCGTCGTGGCGTTCCACCACTGGGGCCCCTCGGCCGTCCGCCGGCTCCGCGGAATGTTCGCCTTCGCGATCTGGGACACCGTCGAGCGTTCGCTGTTCGTCGCCCGGGACCCCTTCGGCATCAAGCCCCTGTACATGGCGACCGGACCCGGCGGAACCGTGTTCGCGAGCGAGAAGAAGTCGGTCACCGAACTGATCGACCTCGTCGTCGTCGACACCTCCCTCGACACCCGCGCCCTCCAGCACTACGTCACCCTCCAGTACGTCCCGGAGGACGAGACCCTCACCCGGGGCGTCCGGCGCCTGGAGTCGGGATGCCATGCCACGGTCACCCCCGGCACCGAGCCCGTGATCCAGCGCTACTTCGAGCCCACGTTCCCCGTCGTGCCCGTCGCCGACGGCGACGCCGAGCGCCGCTACGACGAGATCGCCGCCGCACTCGAGGACTCGGTCGCCAAGCACATGCGCGCCGACGTCACCGTCGGCTCGTTCCTCTCGGGGGGCATCGACTCCACCGCCATCGCCGCCCTCGCGCGACGCCACAACGAGAACCTCCTGACGTTCACCACCGGTTTCGAGCGCGAGGGGTACTCGGAGATCGACGTCGCCGCCGAGTCGGCCGCCGCGATCGGCGTGGAGCACATCGTCAAGGTGGTCTCGCCCGAGGAGTTCGCCGCCGCGATCCCCGAGATCATCTGGTACCTCGACGAACCGGTGGCCGACCCGGCGTTGGTCCCGCTGTACTTCGTCGCCCGCGAGGCGCGCAAGCACGTCAAGGTCGTCCTCTCGGGTGAGGGCGCGGACGAACTGTTCGGCGGCTACACCATCTATAAGGAGCCCCTGTCGCTGGCGCCGTTCGAGAAGGTCCCCGGTGGGATCCGTCGTGCGCTGGGCCGACTCAGCACCCGGATCCCGGAGGGCACCCGGGGCAAGAGCCTGCTGCACCGCGGCTCGATGAGCCTCGAGGACCGGTACTACGGCAACGCCCGCTCCTTCTCCGACGCGCAGGTGGAGGCGGTCCTCCGCGACTACCGACCGGAGTGGAGCCACCAGGACGTCACCGCGCCGATCTACGAGCGGTCCCGCGGATGGGACCCCGTCGCGAGGATGCAGCACCTGGACCTGTTCACGTGGCTGCGCGGCGACATCCTGGTCAAGGCCGACAAGGTCACCATGGCCAACTCCCTCGAGCTACGGGTGCCGTTCCTCGACCGTGAGGTCTACGAGGTCGCGTCGCGGCTCCCCCACACCGAGAAGGTCGCCCACGGCACCACCAAGTACGCACTGCGCAAGGCCCTCGAACGGATCGTTCCCGCCCACGTGCTGCACCGGAAGAAACTGGGATTCCCCGTCCCGACCCGTCACTGGCTGGCCGGGCCGGAGTTGCACGACTGGGCACGCGAGCACGTGGCGGCGTCCGGCACCGACGAGTTCGTGGACAAGGCCGCGGTACTGCGGATGCTCGACGAGCACCGCCGCGGCGAGTCCGATCACAGTCGTCGCATCTGGACCATGCTGTGCTTCATGATCTGGCACGGCATCTTCGTCGAGGGCCGGATCACCCCAGACATCGAGCAGCGCGAGTACCCCGTCCGCCTCTAGCAGGAGGCGGCGGGACGGTCAGGCGGGAAGGAGCGCCGACAGTTCCTCGGCGGCCTCGTCCCCGTAGGCATCGACGAGCCGGCGGCGGGCGGCGGCCGGGTCGATGGTCCACTCCTGCGTGCCCGTGGTCTCCAGGACGTGGGTGGCGATGAGGGCCCCGAACTGGGCGGAACGCTCCAGCGACAACCCGTCCAGGACACCGGAGAGGAAGCCCGCCCGGAACGCGTCGCCGACCCCCGTGGGATCCAGCAGGTTGTCCGACGGGACGATCCCGACCTCGATGGGCTCCGCGCCCTGCTCGACGATCACGACGCCCTTCCCACCCCGGGTGGTGACGCGAGTGCCGACCTTGGCGTCCAGCTCCTCGGCCGACCACCCGGTCTTGTTGAGCAGCAGCTCGTACTCGTATTCGTTGGTGAACAGGTACCGCGCCCCGTCGACCAGCTCACCGGCCGCGTCCCCGTCGAGGAACGCGAGCTGCTGGGAGGGATCGGCGGCGAAGTCCAGACCGAGCTCGCGGCACTCCATCGTGTGGGAGTGCATCGCCGTGGGGTCGTTGGCCCCGATGAGCACGATGTCCGGACGGCCGATCCGCTCGGCCAGGCGAGCCAGCGAGATCGTCGCCGCCTCCCCCATCGCACCGGGGTAGAACGACGCGAGCTGCGCCATCTCCGAATCGGTCGTGCACACGAACCGCGCCGTGTGCAGAGCAGAGCTGATGTGGACCGCCGAGCAATCGACACCGTGCCGCTCGAGCCAGTCGCGGTACTCGGCGAAGTCCTCGCCCGCCGCCCCCACCAGATGGGGTCGCCGACCCAGGACGCCGAGCGCGAAGGCGATGTTGCCGCCGACCCCGCCCCGGCGGATCTGCAGCGAATCCACCAGGAAGCTCAGCGACACGTGCGCGAGCTGGTCCGGCAGCAACTGCTCGGAGAAGCGACCCGAGAAGGTCATGAGGTGGTCGGTGGCGATGGAACCTGTGATGACTACGGGCATGCCCCAGACAGTAGACGACCCGGACCGATCGGTGATCGGCCCGGGTCGCCCGGTCGTCAGTGCGACCGCGGCGTCAGTTGAACGAGTCGCCGCATGCGCAGGAGCCCGTGGCCTGCGGGTTGTCGATGGTGAAGCCCTGCTTCTCGATGCTGTCGACGAAGTCGATGGACGCACCGGTCAGGTACGGGACACTCATCCGGTCGACGGCGAGCTTGATGCCGCCGAAGTCGTCGACCACGTCACCGTCGAGCGAGCGGTCGTCGAAGAAGAGCTGGTAGCGCAGGCCCGCGCAGCCACCGGGCTGGACGGCGATGCGCAGCGAGAGGTCGTCACGACCCTCCTGGTCCAGCAGGGCCTTGGCCTTGGCGGCGGCTGCCTCGGTGAGCAGTACGCCGGTAGCGGTGTTCTCCGCAGTGGTCATGTCGGTTCTCCTTGCGATCGGAAGAGGGCTTCGGGGGCGTCGTGAAAGGTTCAACGCCCACCGGGGAGTCCTCTATTCCCCGGCACCCGTTCCCCCGCACACGATACGCCTGCTGTCGCCCATGGGTGAATGTCCGGCGCCGGTGTCGATCGCCTAGCCTGGGTGTGTGAAGTTGCGTGCATTCGGCTCCAGAGACGACGAGAGCGGCAAAGGCTCCCCCGCCCCCGAGGGGCGGCCCGCGTCCGCGGATGCGGCTGCCTCCGAGCCCTCCGGCGACCCGCGCCGCCCCGCGGGCAAGGGGAAGCCGACGCCCCGTCGTCGCGACCAGGAGCGCGCCCGCGGGGTGCGCCAGGGTCCGGTGACCGCGCCGGTCACCCGCAAAGAGGCCAAGGAGCGCAAGAAGGCCGCCCAGGCGACCATGACCAAGGACGAGCGTCGGGCCGCCAGGGCCGGCGAGCGCGCCGCGCGCGAGGAGCGCCGCCAGCTCATGATGGAGGGCGACGACCGTTACGTGCTCTCCCGTGACCGCGGAGAGGTCCGCCGGTTCGCGCGCGACTGGGTCGACACCCACCGGCGCCTCATCAACTGGTTCATGCCGCTCGCCCTGTTCGTGATCGTGTTCCAGCTCATCCCGAACCCGACCCTCATGGTCTACAGCCAGACCCTCTTCCTGGTGCTCATCATGGTCGTCGTCGTCGACGGCATCCTCCTCGGACGAACCGTGAACAAGGCGGTCCGCGAGAGGTTCCCGTCCACCGACGACACCGGTTTCGGCATGGGGTGGTACGCCGTCATGCGTGCGACGCAGCCCCGCATGCTCCGCACCCCCCGGCCCCGGGTCCGCCCGGGCGACGCCATCTGACCCGTCCAGAGCCACTGATCCCCGGAAGGGCCTGACCCCCCATGCGCCTGCTCGTCCTCGGTGGTATCCGCTCGGGCAAGTCCGCCCACGCCGAGTCGGTGGCCGCGGCCACCGACGACGACGTCGTGTACGTCGCCACGGCCCGGCGCGACCCCGGGGACGACGAGATGGCCGCGCGGATCGAGACACACCGCGAGCGCCGGCCCACCCGGTGGGTGACCGAGGAGACGGAGGACATCGTCCGGGTCCTCGCCGACCACCCGACATCGACGGTCCTCGTGGACGACCTCGGAGGCTGGTTGACGCGTCGGATGGACGCCACACTCGGGTGGACCGACGGGGGTGCCGCGGTCGCGGCGGACCTGGACGCCCTCGTCACCGCTGTCGCCGAGCACTCCGGCACCCTCGTCCTCGTCTCGCCCGAGGTCGGTCTGGGAGTCGTGCCGGACACGCTCTCCGGTCGGGTGTTCGCCGATGTGATCGGTTCGCTCAACCGGCGGCTGGCCGGGGTGTGCGACTCGGCGGTCCTCGTCGTCGCCGGTCGCCCCCTCCCCCTCGAGGCCGTGCACCCGACCGCCGGTGGCGCCACTCGCACCCCGGACGCCCGGACGGGGGCGGCCGCCGTGGCCACCGGTACGACGGTGGCCGCCGCCGGCGCGCCCGAGGCCGAGGCCGCGGCCGCGCCCCGGGACCTCGATACCGTCCCCCACGACTTCCCCGGCCTGGGCGACGTGTCGTACTACGACGACCCCGTCGCCTTCCCCCCGGTTCACCCGCCGTCCCACTCCGTCGCCGAGGAGGCCCGCGCCCGGCACCTCACGCTGACCAAGCCCGCGACATCCCTGGGCCGACTCGAGGAGCTCGGTGTCTGGATCTCCTCCTGCCAGGAGACGTGTCCGCCGCGCCCGCTCGACCGCGCCAGGGTGGTGGTGTTCGCCGGTGATCACGGGGTCGCCGGGCACGGAGTGTCCGCGTTCCCGCAGGAGGTCACGCTGCAGATGGCCGACAACATCGTCGGCGGTGGAGCAGCGGTGTCCGTCCTCGCGCGCACGGCCGGCGCCTCGGTCCGGGTGGCCGACATGGCGATGTCGGCCGAGCGACCCGGCGGGCTCGACGACCACAAGGTCCGCCGCTCCAGCGGGTCCATCGACCGGGAGGACGCACTGACCCCCGACGAGGTGCGGGCCGCGATCGCCGCCGGACGCCGTATCGCCGACGAGGAGGTCGACTCCGGGGCGGACCTGCTCATCGCGGGCGACCTCGGCATCGGAAACACCACCCCGGCGACCGTGCTGACGTGCCTCGTCACCGGTCGGGAACCGGTCGAGTTGGTCGGGCGCGGAACCGGGATCGACGACGAGGGCTGGATGCGCAAGACTGCGGCGATCCGGGACGCGATGTTCCGGGCGTCCGGCGATCTGCGGGATCCCGTGGCCATGCTGCGCAAGGTCGGTGGTGCAGACCTCGCCGCGATGGCCGGATTCCTGGCCCAGGCGGCGATCCGGAAGACCCCGTGCCTGCTCGACGGATCGGTGGTCACCTCCGCCGCGCTCATGGCCGAGGCGATGGCACCCGGTTCCCGCCAGTGGTGGGCGGCCGGTCACCGCAGCGCGGAGCCCGCCCACACCGCCGCGCTGACGTACCTGTCCCTCGACCCGATCCTCGAACACTCGATGCGTCTGGGTGAGGGAAGCGGGGCCGTCGCCGCCCTGCCCGTCGTCCACAACGCCGTCGCGATCCTCACGCAGATGGCGACCTTCGCCGACGCCGGGGTCGCCGGCAAGGACTGACGACCCGTGCTCGACGCGGCCCGGCTCGCCCTGTCGTGGATGACGGTCCTGCCGGTCGGCCGGCCCGGGGTACCCGACGCCGCGGCGGCCGGCCGGGCGATGACCGCGATGCCCGTCGTGGGACTGGTGTGCGGCGTCGTGGCGACCGCCCTTGCCCACGGCGCACACGCGTCGGGAGCGGGCGCGCTGCTGTCCGGGGTGGTCGGCGTGGCAGGCGTGCTGGCGCTGACCCGCGGCATGCACGTGGACGCGTTGGCCGACACCGCGGACGGACTCGGGTCGTACGCCGGCCCGGATCGCGCACTGGAGATCATGCGGTCCGGGTCCGTCGGGCCGATGGGGGCCGCCGTCCTGGTGTTGGTTCTGCTCGCCGAGGTCGCGGCGCTGGGCACCCTGGTCGACTCGGGCGCCTGGCTCGCCCCGGTCGCCGCCCTCGTCCTCTCGCGCTGCCTACCTGCCGTCCTCCTGCGCCGGGGCGTCCCCCCGGCATCGCCGACCGGCTTCGGCGCGCTCGTCGCCGGCTCCCAGTCCCGCGTCGCCGTGGCGGGGACCGCACTGGTGTGTGCGGCCGCGGGCGCCGCGCTGGCGGGGTCAGGGTGGTCCGCCGCCACGTGGTGGGCCCCCACGACCGGCGCCGTGGCGGGCGTCGCCGCCTACGGCGCCGCGGCGGGCTTCGGCCGACACGCGGTCCGCCGGTTCGGCGGGATCAGCGGGGACGTCCTCGGAGCGGTGATCGAGACGGGCACCGCCGCCGCGCTCGTGACGGCGGTGCTCCTCCTCTGACGCGGCCGCTCAGGCCAGACGCGTCATCCAGCCGAACGGGTCCT
This sequence comes from Dietzia sp. Die43, assembly GCF_024519835.1. Lineage (NCBI taxonomy): Bacteria > Bacillati > Actinomycetota > Actinomycetes > Mycobacteriales > Dietziaceae > Dietzia > Dietzia sp. Die43. The sequence continues at coordinate 9,001 of NZ_JALJRF010000028.1, forward strand.
CCACGGAGCCGCGCTGGATCCCGGTGAGCGTCTCCCGCAGGCGCATGGTGATGGCCCCGGGGCCCCCGTCGCCCACCGTGTATCCGCCGCCGGAGTGCTGCACGGACCCGACGGGGGTGATGACGGCGGCGGTGCCACACGCGAACACCTCGGTGATCTCGCCGGAGGCCACGCCCGACTCCCACTCGTCCACCGAGACCTTGCGCTCGGTCACGGGGTAGCCGAGGTGGCGGGACAAGTGCAGGAGACTGTCGCGGGTGACGCCCGGCAGCAACGAGCCGGACAGTTCGGGGGTCACGATCTCGGCGGAGTCGCCGGAGCCGAGGACGAAGAACAGGTTCATCCCGCCCATCTCCTCCACGTACTTCCGCTCGATCGCGTCGAGCCAGACCACCTGGTCGCATCCCTTGGCCGCGGCCTGCTCCTGGGCGCGCAGCGAGGCGGCGTAGTTGCCGCCGAACTTGGCGGCGCCGGTGCCGCCGGGGCTGGCGCGCACGTACTCGGTGCTCAGCCAGACGCTCACGGGGGCCACGCCGCGGGAGAAGTACGCGCCGGCCGGGGAAGCGATCACCGAGTAGAGGTATTCGTCGGCCGGCCGCACGCCGAGCCCGGTCTCGGTGGCGATCATGAAGGGCCGCAGGTAGAGCGCCTCCTCACCGCCGGCGGCGGGCACCCAGTCGCGGTCGATCGCCACGATCTGCCGCAACGACTCCATGAACAGCTCTTCGGGCAGCTGCGGCATGGCGAGGCGCTCCGCGGAGCGGTTGAAGCGGGCGGCGTTCTGCTCGGGTCGGAACGAGGCGATGGAGTCGTCGGCCTGCCGGTAGGCCTTGAGGCCCTCGAAGATCGTCTGCGCGTAGTGCAGGACCACGGCGGACGGGTCGATGGACAGGGGGGCGTACGCCTCCACGACCGGGGTGCCCCACTGCCCGTTCGAGTACGGGAGGGTGACCATGTGGTCGGTGAAGTGCTTGCCGAAGCCGGGGGCGGCGAGGATGGCCTCGCGCTCGGCGGTCGATCTCGGCGAGGCGGACGGACGGACGTCGAACTCGGACATTGCGGGTCTCGTTCCTGGAGGAAGGGGGCGGGTCAGCGGGTGCGGATCTCGATGAGCGGGGGTACCGCGAGGCGGCACGGTACCTCTCGTCCGCGTACGTCGACGACGACCTCGTCGCCCTTCTTCAGACCCGCGTCCAGCTCGATGAACGCGAGCGCGATCCCCGTCTTGAGGGTCGGTGAGAACGTGCCGGAGCTGGTGACGCCCACGTCGCGTCCACCGGCGCGCACGGTCTGTCCGGCGCGCGGGATCCCGCGTCCGGTGACCTCGAGCGCGTACATCCGGCGGGCGGGGCCGGCCTCCTTCTGACGCAGCAGTTCCTCGCGCCCCCAGAAGGCGGGCTTGTCCCAGCCGATGGCCCAGGCGCAGCGTGCCTCGAGCGGGCTGAGGTCCACGGACAGTTCGTTGCCGTGCAGCGGGTAGCCGGCCTCCGTGCGCAGCGAATCGCGGGCACCGAGACCGCACAGGGCGCCCTCGCGGGACAGCACCTGCTCGGCGAGCGCGTCCCAGATCGGGCCGGCCTCGTCCCAGGCGGGCAACACCTCGAAGCCGTACTCGCCGGTGTACCCGGTGCGGCAGATCCGCACGGAGTGTCCGTTCCAGTCGGCGTCGACGTACGCCATGTAGTCGAGGTCGGTCGGCAGCCCCACCGCCTCGAGCACCTCTCCGGCGAGCGGGCCCTGGACCGCGATCACGGCGCGGGAACGGTGTTCGTCGGTGACGGTGACCCCGGGCGCCCGCTCGGCCGCGGCGGCCTGCATCCGGCGGACCACCTCGGCGGTGTTGGCGGCGTTGGGGATGAGGAAGATCTCGGAGTCGGAGACCCGGTAGGCGATGAGGTCGTCCACCACTCCCCCGGACTCGTCGCAGCACAGCGTGTACTGGGCGCTGCCGGCGGCGATCCGGTCGAGGTCGTTGGTGAAGCACGAGTTGACGAACTCCGCGGCGCCCGGGCCGGTCACGAGCGCCTTGCCGAGGTGGCTGACGTCGAACAGCCCGACGGCCGTGCGGGTGGCGGTGTGTTCGGCGACGGTGCCGGCGTACTGCACCGGCATCGACCAGCCGCCGAACGGGGCGAAGGTGGCGCCGGCCTCCACGTGGCGGGAGTGCAGTGGTCCCTCGTGAAGGTCCCCTGTGTCTGTCATGTGGCCACTCCTCGCGCTCTTCGGTCCGGCTGCCTGCCCACGTTAGTCGATAGACTATGGTGCCCTCGCCGTGGCGGTCCCGCCGCGTCGTCCGGGCATCACGACCCTTCCCGTACGTCCCGCCGACCCCCAGGAGCGCTTCATGCCGACCGCGCAGTCGATCCTCACCCACAGCCCTGATCTCGCCCCGATCGAGGCGGTCACGACGCCGGTGGACGCCGACGTCGTGGTGGTCGGTATCGCGGCCGATGCCGGGGCCGGAGAGGATGCGGCGCCCGTCGTCGTCGCCCCCGGCCTGGAGGGTGGGGTCACCGCGGCGCTCGCCGCGGTCGCGCGGTCGGTGGGCGCGTCCACCAAGGTCGCCTCCACCACCCGTGTCCCGGCGCCGGACGGTGTGTCGGCCGGGTCCGTGGTGCTGGTGGGGCTCGGGTCCTCCGACGACGAGGTGTCCGACGAGTCCCTGCGCCGCGCGGCCGGCGCCGCCGCGCGGGCCTGCCGCGGACTCGGGTCCGCCCTGGTGTTGCTGGACGCCGAGCGCGCGGAGCCGGTGGCCCTGGGAGCGGGGCTCGGATCGTTCCGCCCGGCCAAGGTCACCTCCAAGAACGACGACGACGACGAGAACAGCGATTCGCTGAAGGTGTTCGTCGCCGAGGGCGGCGCCGACGCCGTGACCCGCGCCGCCACCGTCGCCGAGTGTGTCGGGCTGGCGCGCGATCTGGTCAACACCCCGCCCAACCTGCTGTTCCCCGGATCGTTCGCCGATCGGGCCGCCGAACTGGCCCGCGACGCCGGTCTGGAGGTCGAGGTGCTGGACGAGGAGGCGCTCACCGAGGGTGGCTACGGCGGCATCCTCGCCGTGGGCGGCGGCTCCTCCCGCGGCCCGCGCATGGTGCGGCTCACCCACCGGGGCGCCGAGGGTCGACCCACCGTGGCCCTCGTGGGCAAGGGCATCACCTTCGACACCGGCGGCATCTCCATCAAGCCGACCGCCGGCATGGAGCAGATGACCATGGACATGGGTGGCGCCGCGGCCGTGGTGGCCACCGTCATCCTCGCCGCGCGGCTGGGCCTGGATCTCACCGTGGTGGCGACCGTGCCCATGGCGGAGAACATGCCGTCGTCGACGGCGTACCGGCCCGGCGACGTGTTGACCATGTACGGGGGCACGACCGTCGAGGTGAAGAACACCGACGCCGAGGGGCGGCTCATCCTGGCCGACGCGATCGTCCGCGCCTGCGAGGACTCCCCGTCCCATCTCATCGACACCGCCACCCTCACCGGTGCGCAGATGGTGGCGCTGGGCAAGAAGACCCCGGGTGTCATGGGAACCGAGGACTTCCGCGACCGGGTGGCCGACCTCAGCCGGTCGGTCGGCGAGGGCGGCTGGCCGATGCCGCTGCCCGAGGAGTTGCGTGCCGGGCTGGATTCCGAGGTGGCCGACCTGACCCACGTCACCCCGCACCGGTGGGGCGGCATGCTCTCGGCCGGACTGTTCCTCTCCGAGTTCGTCGCGGACGGCGTCGAGTGGGCACACATCGACGTGGCCGGCCCCGCCTACAACGACGGTGGCCCGGAGGGGTACCTGCCCAAGGGCGGAACCGGGGTGCCCGTGCGGACCATGCTCGCCGTCCTCGAGGACATCGCCGCCGGAGCCTGAGTCGGCCGCGGGCGGCGGGGTCAGCGCGGCTAGCCCCCCTCGGGCTCGCGCAGCCGGTCGCGGAGGCGCTCGGCCCGCTCGCGCCGCTCACGCTTGATGCGGACCTCCTCGTAGTCGCGCATCCGTTGGGGGTAGCCCCGGACCGCGGCGTCGAACAGGGGCAGCTTCAACTGCGCCGCGAGTTTCCGCGCGGTGGCCACGTCGCCCACCGGTCGGCGGGTCCACTCGCCGTCGAAGGCCACCAGGCACAGGCCGGGGACCGAGACGAGGGTCTCCGGTTCGAGATAGGCCTCCACGCCCACGCGGGTGCGACACCACCGGCGCAGGTGGTCGAGATCGGCCGGATCCGCCCGGACCCGCGGCCCACGACGCCCGAACAGGTCACGGATACCCACCGTCGATCCCTCCCGTCGGGCCCCCGTACGGGGTGAGGGCCTCCTATGGGACACGATCGTACCGACGCCCGACGCCCGTCACGCTGCGGGCGACCGGCGGATCGGGCACCCACCGGGGTCGGGATCGGCACGTCCGCCGACGCCGAGAGGTGGCAGAGGGCACAATGGACGACGATCCTGGGTGGGGGCGCCACCGCGCATCCGGCCCCGGATCGACACGACGAACAGATAACTCACACCCACGACGCCGCTCACGCGGGCGCGGACCGCGCTTGCTGGCAGCGAATGAGAACTCTTGAGGAGTCACGACACCATGGCCTTCTCCGTACAGATGCCGGCTCTCGGTGAATCCGTCAGCGAGGGCACGGTTACCCGCTGGCTCAAGAAGGAGGGGGACACGGTCGAGGTCGACGAGCCGTTGCTCGAGGTCTCCACCGACAAGGTCGATACCGAGATCCCGTCGCCCGCCGCCGGCACGCTGAAGAAGATCGTCGCCGATGAGGACGAGACGGTCGAGATCGGCGGGGAACTCGCCGTCATCGACGACGGCTCGGGCGGGTCCGACGACTCGGACGAGTCCGACGACGACTCCGGCTCCGGCTCCGGCTCCGCCGATGATGCCGACGACTCTGACGACGAGGCCGACCAGGCCGACGATTCCGCGGATGACGAGTCCGCCCCGGCCAAGAAGTCCTCCGGAGGCGGGGGCGGCGGCAAGGGCACCG
>NZ_JALJRF010000029.1:0-13097 GCF_024519835.1 Dietzia sp. Die43
TGGGCCGGTCGCTGTGGAAGCGGCACCGCGAGATCCTCGCCTACTTCGACGTGGGTGCCTCCAACGGCCCCGTCGAGGCCATCAAAGGGCGCCTCGAGCACCTCCGCGGAATCGCCCTAGGTTTCCGCAACCTCAAGCACTACATCGTGCGATCACTCATCCACTCAGTGAGTATTTGAGGGTGTGGGAGCCACCGGGTATTGAGGTTGGGAGCCACCGTTATTGGCTTTGAGAGCCGGTGGCCGATGGGGTGGGAGCCACCGGCTCTCTCGCGCCGCTTGTGGGGTTAGTTCACGGCGGTGTGTTCTCGCATGTTGAAGGTGCCGGTCTCGATCCAGAGGGTGTTGTGGACGATGCGGTCCATGATGGCGTCGGCGTGGACTCCGGAGCCGAGCCGTTGGTGCCAGTCCTTCTGGGCGTACTGGGTACAGAACACGGTGGAGGCGTGGCCGTAGCGGCGCTCGAGGAGCTCGAGCAGCATGCTGCGCATCCCTTCATCGGGCGGGTCGAGCAGCCATTCGTCGAGTACGAGCAGCGTGAAGGCGGCGTACTTCTTCAGGAACGTCGAGGTGCCGTTCGGTTTGTCGCGGGCCAGGGCCCACGCCTCAGCCAGGTCGGGCATCCGGATGTAGTGAGCCCGGATGCGGTGGGTGCAGGCTTGCTTGGCCAGGGCGCAGCCGAGGTAGGACTTGCCGGAGCCGGTGAAGCCCTGGAAGACGACGTTCTGGTGCCGGTCGATGAACGAGCACGTGCCCAGTTGGGCGATCACGCTCTGGTCCAGGCCCCGCTCGTGGAGCATGTCCAGCCGCCGCAGGTCGGCGTTCGGGTAGCGCAGGCCGGCTCGCCGGATCAGGCCCTCGACCTTGGCGTGGGTGAACGCCGAGTGGGCCTCGTCTACGACGATCTTGACCTGGTCGTCGAATCCCAGGCCGAGCATGAGGGTCTCATCGCGGGCCTCGAACGACTCCAGCAGGGCGGTGGCGCCCATCTCCCGCAGCTTGCGCCGAGTCTCAGGGTCGAGCCTGCTCATCGGGCACCTCCGGTGGCGTAGTAGTCGGCGCCGCGCACGTAGCCGCCGACCTCCGCGGGCGGAGCCCCGGCCGGTGGGGCGGGTTTGTCCTGCCCGGTTTCCAGGATCGGGCGCAGGTGGGCGTACCGCGGAGAGCGGATCGGCCCGGCCAACGCGATCCGGCATGCGGCTTCGACCCGCTCCGTGGAGTAGCGGCGGGTCAACCGCAAGACCGCCAGCGCCGGGTTGATGCCCTGCTCAGCCACGGGCACCGACTCGAAGATCCTGTCCACGACCACCAGCGCCGAGGGGCCGACTCGTTCGGCCCATTCGCGGACCCTGCTCTGGTCCCACTGCCGATACTTCGGCCCGGCCGGCAAGTCCGCATCGTGGGTGCGGTAGGCGTTGACCACCGTCTCGGGTAGCAGCACGTGGCTCGACAGCCGCTGGTGGCCGCGGTGCACCTCGAGCATCGACTCGGTGATGCGCAGGTCGACCTTGGCGCCCACGTGCGGGTACGGCACCGAGTAGTAGTTCCGGGCGAACGACACGTGCCCGTTGCGCCCGACCTTTCGGCCGTAGAACCAGCGACTGATCTCGTACCCGGTGGCCGGCAGCGGCCGCAGCAGGTCCTTCTCCTCCGAGGCGAACACGCTGGCCCTGGAACCTGCCCGCTTCTGGAACGGCTCGGCGTTGTACGCCTCAAGCTGACCGCAGATCGCGGACTTCAACTCCGCTAGCGTCGCGAACGTCTGCGTCCGTAGGGAGGCGATAATCCAGGTGGCCACATTCCCGACGGTGTTCTCCACGCTGGGCTTGTCCTTGGGCTTGCGCACCCGGCCGGGCAGGACCGCAGCCGAATAATGGGCGGCCATCTCCCGGTAGGCGTCATTGAGGACGATCTCGCCCTCGCGGGGATGGGTGATCACACCGGTCTTGAGATTGTCCGGCACGATCCGCGGGACCGAGCCGCCGAAGAACTCGAACATCGCCACGTGAGCGCGCAGCCAGGTGTCCTGCTTCATGTCCAGGGTGGGTTCGACGAAGGCGTAGCGGGAGAACGGCAGGCACCCAACGAACAGGTACACCCGCCTCGACTCCCCGGTGACGGGGTCGGTCAGCTGCATGGTCGGGCCGGACCAGTCCACTTCGACGGTCTGCCCGGCCTTGTGCCCGACCCGGGAGGCCAGCCCGGCGACCTGCACGTGCTGCTGGTACTGCTTGCAAAACCGGTCGTAGCCCATCGCCGGGGAGCCCGAAGTGGCACAGCGGTCGGTGTACTCGCCGTGCAGAAGCTTCATGGTCACCCCGACCCGAGCCATCTCCCGATGCACCTCGGCCCAGTCGGGTTCAGCGAAGACGCTCTCGTGCTCACCCCGTCCGGGGAACAACAACGAGTAGACCTCGCCGTCCGGTAGATCTGCGACGTCGTCCCAGCTGAGCTCGGCGGCATCGGCGGCCTCCAGTACTGCCGCGACGCTGTTGCGCGAGATCTGCTGCGAAGCGGCGATCGCCCGCCCCGACAGGCCGTCGGCGCGTAACTGCAAGACGAGTTTCGCCTTGATCTTCCTTACCATTGGGAACTGCTCCTTCCGCCAGGTGCCCGTTACACCCGGCGGGAGGAGCCTAAGAAGGTGGCTCTGAACGCGAATAACGATGGCTCCGACGTCGTCCGACGTATCAAGCCGCCGCCGGCTCCCAGAGCCCATACGACTGGCGCTCAGAACAGCCAATACTCACTCAGGACAGCTCCAGAACCGAATCAACGCACTCTAAAGCCGGAAGGGCCGGTATCACCCCGGTGCGGATGAAACGCTACGCCGGGCGCCACTGGAGGCAAGACCCCACCAACCTGCTGGTGATCTCACCGACAGGCGGCGGGAAAACCTACCTGGCCTGCGCGATCGGCATCGCCGCATGCCAGAACGGGCACACCGTCACCTACGCCCGGATGGATGAACTCGCCCGCCGGCTGGTGATCGCCCGCGGCGACGGCATCCGCCACCAGAAGATGCTCAACGACCTGTCGGACGTGGAGCTGCTGATCATTGACGACTTCCTCACCGTGGGAATCGACCCCGAAGCCGCCAACGACCTGTTCGCCGTCCTGGCCAACCGGGAACACCGACTGCCGACAATGATCGCCTCACAATCCAGGCCGGCGTACTGGCTCGAAGCGCTACCCGACCGGGTAGCGGCAGATTCCATCGTCAACCGCCTGGCCAACAACGCCCGCGAGATCAACCTCGGCGACGTCGACATGCGCCGCCAACGAGACGACCAAGCCCGCGCCACCACCGGCTACTGGGAGTAACCCCCAGCCGTACCGGCCCGCTCACACACGGGCCGGTACCGGCTCCCCAGAATCGCAGTACCCGATTACCGGACTAGGCGTACCAAGTACGGCTATCTGCCAGCCGAGTCTGATCTAAAGGCGCGGCCGAACTTTCGCAGCACCCGCAAGTCGATCGAGGCGCACCTGACCATCGTTCTCGCAGCTCTGGCGATAGCCCGATACCTTCAAAATCGGACCGGAATCTCGATGATGGGTCGAGTGGTTATGGCAATGACCGACTCCACTCGAACCTAGGCGACATGCCGCTCGTCGATTTCTAGTAGAGTTACTGCGCCACTTGGGGCCGAGAGTTGCAATAACGCAAGGACCGGCGGGAAGTGTGGGCGTTCCGATATGAAGTAGAGTCGGCGGTTAGCATCAGCTTGGTAGCTGTCTACTTGAAAACTAAAGTCTTGGTGCTGATTGACCGTCGTGGATGAATGACACTAGTCAGCGCGCAGTGAGTTTTGCACTAAGTGGAACACCGATTCATCGTTCCTAGAGTTGTGCCAATTCTTGTACGCTTCACCTGCCATTGTCCGCCGGTTCGCGCGCTCTTCGGGTGAAGTCTTGGCAAAGGCGTTGATGGCGAGCTGCCAGTCTTCGATGGAGTTAGTTGGCGGTATGTCGCCGCCTCCGCGAAGGACTACCTCGGTGAGCGGTGTCACATCGCAAATCACAACTGGACAGCTTGCCGAGAGGCTTTCTACAATTGTGTGTCCAAAGTTCTCATGAGCTGTGGGGAAAAAGAACACATCAGAAACTTGAAAGGCGGCACGCACGTGCTCATGCGGCAGGGCGCCATGAAAAAGGACGGAAACATTAGGGGGAAGAAGTGAGATTTGTTGAGAAATCTGATCCCTGTAAGACGCGTCCTCGTATTCGCCGTAAATGTCAAGGTGGATTAGAGCATCTTGCTCTCGGAGAGCAGATATTAAGCGGTGCAGCCCCTTCTTGGGCGATAGTCGCCCTACGAATACAGCACGTAGCGTCAGAGAAGTGCACTCTTGGGCCGGCTCTAGGGGGTGTGGAGGAAGAAGTACTTCGTTCTCCCTCACATGGACTATCGCGTTCGGAAAAAGGTTTAGTATCTCAGTCGCTTCGTTCGGGCTAGATGCATGCCAGTGGACCCCATCGTGCAGCTTCAATAGACGAGCAGTCTTGAGAAAAATTGACTTCTTTCTTGACTTAAGTGCAAGTGCCCCTATTCCTAGTTCTCCACGTGGGGCAACTACCACTGACTTGGGATGGATTGCCCCTAGCTTCCAGGCGACCAGTGGGAGTATCGAAAAAAAGGTTGCGAATATGCTATTGAGGTATAAGAAGTCGACAGGCTGACTGCGAAGCTGCTTGAAAAGTGCAAGTTTGCTTAGCGTAGATTCCCAGTCGACGTACCACACCCTCTTGCCTTCTCTGTGAACATACTTGTCAACTGGAACATGCATGGGCCTCGACTCGCCCAAATCCAAATTCTTGCAGTAGACAATAAAGTCATAAGAGTTGGCATGGATTGATGTCATCGCATCGATTGTGCGAATGGGCCCGCCCCCACGGAACGCGGGGACGAAGTATGGCGTCAGAATCGCTACGATGGGCTTGTCGCGCATTGGCACTGTCGACAACTTTGTCACCCCAGCGTGCTTCGAGAAACGCCACGTCCGAGTGCGCGGTAGGTCCATCCAGCGGCCCGCCAGCGGTCGGCGGGCATGCAGTTGCGTCCGTCGAGCAGGACCCGGCCGCGTGCCACCCGGGTCACCTGGGCCGGGTCGAGCGCCACGAACTCGGGCCACTCGGTGGCCACCAGCACCACGTCCGCACCCCCACAGGCCGCCATTGCCGACTCCGCGTAGTCCAACGTGGGGAACAGGGCTCGCGCGTTGCCGAGCGCTTGCGGGTCGTACACCACGGTCCGCGCGCCCTTGAGGGAGAGCATCCCCGCCACGTTGAGCGCCGGCGAGTCCCGTACGTCGTCGGAGTCCGGCTTGAACGCCGCCCCCAGCACCGCCACCGTCTTGCCGAGGACCGTGCCCCCGCACGCCTCCGCGGTCAGCTCGACCATTCGCTCGCGGCGACGCATGTTGATCGAGTCCACCTCCCGCAGGAACGTCATGGCCTCGTCCGCACCGAGCTCCCCGGCCCGGGCCATGAACGCGCGGATGTCCTTGGGCAGGCACCCTCCACCGAAGCCCAGCCCCGCCCCCAGGAAGCGCCGCCCGATCCGCGGGTCCATCCCGATCGCGTCCGCCAGCACCGTCACGTCCGCCCCGGCGGCCTCGCACACCTCCGACACCGCGTTGATGAAGCTGATCTTGGTGGCCAGGAACGCGTTCGCGCTCACCTTGACCAACTCGGCCGTTGCGAGGTCCGTGACGATCACCGGGCACGGATCGGCCTCCAGGATCGGCGCGTACGCCTCCTCCACCCGCTCCCTCGCGAGCCCCCGCGCACTCTCGCCGCCGGCCAGACCGATCACGATCCGATCCGGCGTCAACGTGTCGGCCACGGCGAACCCCTCGCGCAGGAACTCGGGGTTCCACACCACCTCGACGCCCACCCCGTCGGGTGCGTGCCAGTCGGCGATCCCCTGCAGCCTCGCGGCCGTGCCCACCGGCACCGTCGACTTGCCCACCACCACGGCGTCCGCGGTCAGCAGGGGCGTCAACCGTGCCACGACGTCCTCCACGTACGAGGTGTCCGCGGCGAACTCGCCCTTGCGCTGCGGGGTGCCCACCCCGACGAAGTGCAGGTCGGCGAACGCCGCCGCCTCGGCGTAGTCGGTGGTGAACCGCAACCGCCCCGACTCCACGTGCCGCCGCAGGATCTCGGGCAGGCCCGGCTCGTAGAAGGGCACCTCACCGGCACGGAGTCGCTCGATCTTGGCCTCGTCGACGTCCACCCCCAGCACCTCGTGACCCAACTCGGCCATGCAGGCGGCATGCGTGGCACCCAGATACCCGGTTCCAAACACTGTCAAGCGCAAAGCAATTCTCCTGATTTATCTTACTCGTATTGCACAATTGGACTTGACTAAGACTAGTAAGCTCTGATTCCAGCCCATTGATGGTGCCTGCGGGCCGTAGAGATAATGAATTTTACGGCCCGCTCGCTAGTGTTATTGATCAGGTAATCGTCGGGCGTCAATTCGCCTAAGCCTTCGGTAGTGAAGTTCGATTCCATGGCAACCTCCACAGCGGACACGATTCCGTCGGCCTGAAGTCCCGTCATCATTATTCCGCCGGTGTCGAGCGCCTCTGGTCTCTCAATTGAATCTCGTAATGTGATCGCAGGGAAGCCAAGCATTAGGGACTCTTCGGCAATCGTTCCCGAATCTGACAAGCAGCAAGCGGCAGAGAGTTGCAGTTTGTTGTAGTCGTGAAAGCCGAGAGGCTCTGAGAAAGTGATGCCCTCGGGTTCGATCCAGTCAGGGAGTTGCTCCAGCCGGTTGCGTGTGCGTGGGTGAGTGGAGACGAATACAGGGAGGCCGAAGTGTGAGTGCACGGCAACAAGGCAAGCAAGGAGCATCCGAAGGCGTTCGGGGGAGTCGACATTTTCCTCGCGGTGCGCCGAGACAAGGAAGTATTCGCCCTGCTTCAAATTCCGCTCGGCAAGGATGTTGGAAGCTTCAATCTGGTCCCTGTACGTGTTGAGGACCTCGCGCATTGGTGATCCGGTCTTTAAAATTCGACGAGGATGCAGGCCTTCAGCCAGAAGGTTGCGTCGCGCATGCTCGGTGTAGACCAAGTTGAAGTCTGAGACGTGGTCGACCATGCGTCGATTGGTTTCCTCAGGCACGTTGAGGTCAAAGCAACGGTTTCCGGCTTCCATGTGGTAGGTCGGAATCTTCATACGGCGGGCCATCAAGGCCGCGATGCAGGAATTGGTATCGCCAAGAACGAGGACGGCATCCGGCCGCTCATCCTTTAGTACCTTTTCGACGGCGATGAGTGTACCGCCTAGGACGGTGCCGAGACTGGATGTGTCCACTCCGAGCATATGATCCGGTTGCCTAATCTCGAGGTCATCGAAGAAAACCTGATTAAGGGTATAGTCGTAGTTCTGTCCAGTGTGGACCAGGATGTGGTCGATGCCGGGAGTATTGTTAAGCCGGTGGATAACCCTGGCTAAACGGATGAGTTCGGGTCGAGTCCCGACTACGGTCATGACCTTCACTTTGCGGACTCCTGGGTTATTGGACGGACTGGCTCAGCAAACGTGTCGGGAGCCTCCGGTCGGAATAGTTCGTGGCTCCAGAACTGAGTTAGTAGGACGCCTTGGCCGATGTTCGTGATGTTGTGAACCCATCCCACGGGCATGTCGATTGCCACGGGTTCGTCGCCGCTGACGTCAAAATCCAGTACCTCGTCGTGGAACATCTTGCGGAGGCTAATTCGTGCGGTTCCCTGGATCACAGCGAACCGCTCAATTTTCGTGAGGTGATAGTGCTCGCCCCGAGTAATGCCCGGGTCAGTAGTACTGAAGGACGATTGCCCCTCGCCACCGCGGCACCGGACTGTCTCAACGAATGATCCCCGGGGGTCGGAATGCGGTACGAGGCTAATGGGGTATCGCTCGGGGAACAGGCTTGCACGATAAGTGTTGAAGAGGTCGACTCGAAACTTAGAGCTGAGGTCCGGGATCTCTCCAATCGAAAAATACGAGTTGTGAAACTCTTGCAGGAGCCGCCACACATCCGCCACCCCGGTCAGTTTTCCAGCTGGCCTGAGATAGTCCTCGTTCGCGTCGAGAGCATCGACGAGAACTTGGGCAGCGTCCTGGGCGTGAAGTAGTTCAACGCAGTTGTCATTGATTCGGGGAGTGTTGCCATCGATGGTTGCTTCGACGAACGTTGCTACAAACGAGTTGTACCTCGGAAGTCCATGCTCGCCGAAGAGATTCGGAAGGCAGACGTCGACGAATCGGCCGCCAGCGGCAATGGTGGCGTCAGCGATAGAGCGTTGAGCCCCGAGCTTGCCTCGACCGTAAGCGTTATCTCGTTCGACCTGGATCGTTCCCGACATGATGACCCTCAGCGGTCGGGCCGCAGCCGAAATCGCTTGGGCAACATCGTTCCCGAGGCCGATATTCCCTTTCTCGACCTCGTCGTCGGTCTCAGCCCGATTCACTCCAGCGAGGTGGATGAGTGCATCAGCCTCGGCGACGAGAACGGGTAGCTGCGCCCAGTTCGCTCGAGTCACCGGGATGACCTCGTGCTCGGTGAGTGCCGCGAGGCGGAGGCGTGTGTGCCAGCCGAGAAAGCCCTGAGCGCCGGTAAGGACGATCTTCATCGAGCAATCTCCGACAGAGCATGCTGCATCTCGGGTAGTGCCGCGATGAGCTGGGCCGTCTGCTCAACGCTCATCTGCTCGGTGTTGTTCGAGTCGAAGTCTTCAGCGTGTTGGACTTCTGAATCTCCCTCCTCTACGAACACCGAATACTGCAGAGACCGGGCATCGAGCGGAACCTTGAAGTAGTCACCCTGGTCGGTCGCCTTAGCCATCTCCTCGCGCGAAAGGAGGGTCTCGTACATCTTCTCGCCGTGCCTGATGCCGATTCGAGCGATTGCCGGGTCGCTGACGCCCATGACCTTGGCCGTGGCACGTGCGAGCGTGTCGACAGTGCAGGCGGGAGCCTTCTTCACGAAGAGATCGCCCGGCTCGGCATTGAAGAAGGCATGTTCGACCAAGTCCACAGACTCTTGCAGGCTCATGAGGAAGCGGGTCATAGAGCCCTCGGTGAGTGTGAGGGGTTTGCCTTCGCGGATTTGACGTACGAAGAGCGGTATGACCGACCCCCGTGAGTACATGACGTTGCCGTACCGGGTCACCGACACGGTGGTCTTTGAGTCTGGGTTGTTCCGCGCGAACGCCTGGGCTGTTTTCTCCATGAGCGCCTTGGACATGCCCATCGCGTTGACCGGGTACACTGCCTTGTCTGTAGACAAGCACACCACTGATTTCACGCCTAGCTTATGGGCCGCCGCGATGACATTTCGGCTGCCATCCACATTGGTCTTGACGGCCTGGTCTGGGAAGAACTCGCAGGATGGAACTTGCTTGAGTGCGGCGGCGTGGAAAACGAAGTCTGCGCCGACAAAGGCGTTTTCGACGCTCTCTCGGTCACGAACGTCGCCGACGAAAAACTTGAGGCGGGGCTCGTCCATCCGCGACCGCATCTCGTCCTGCTTGGCTTCGTCGCGGCTGAAGATATGGATACTCGCCACGCCTTGGTCGAGGAGGTGACGGGCCATCGTTGACCCAAACGAGCCGGTACCTCCGGTGATCGCAATGGTCGCACCGGAAAAGCGAGGTGACACTGAATTGACTCCTGAGCAGGTAGGTCGGCTGGCGGTCGACCTGCTCGACTCTAATGGGCCGAGCGTTCTCGAGGTGTGCCGCGCCTAAATCTCAACCACGTGGGGGTACTACCCCCTTGAAGCGGGGAAGTTGCCGCCAGCGCCTTCGGAACCGTTTGTTGTGAGACCCTCTTGCCATGAAGTCCCCCAGTCTCGACGTGCTCCTGGTGTCCACTTTTCCCACCGATGCGAGCGGGCTCCTGGTGAGGTCTTGGCTTCCTCGGCGTCGAGGTCTTGATCACACCAATGACCGAACTACGTACGCTATCCAGTCACCTCGGGGCGGTGGTATGGTGTGTGCGGCCGGTGCGCTCGAAGGCTCGCTGGAGGGGCGGCGTCGTAGGAACGGGCCCTCTACAGAATGGATCGGGTCCAGCGGCGCTCTGAGTACGGTGGGACGTCAAGACGATGTCTCAGGTTTTGGGCCTGTGCCGCGGTTGGGAAGCCCCAACCTTTGCCGGTGTGGTGACCGGCGCAAGAGCGGGTGGTCTGGCAGGAACTGCACTTGGCACCATCATGCTCCCAGTGAGAATTCACGCGTTCAACTCCATGGGCGGCATCAACGGGATCTCCGGCGGGACAGCCGCGAACTAAATCGCGCTGGTGCCGAGACTGCTTTCGTCCGCCGAGCGTTACACGGTGAGTCAGTGACCGCAGCTCATCTAGAGCACGCTCGCCAGCGACTTGAGTGCGAAACCGGGTGGCCGCACTGGGTGGTATCTGCCTTAGTGGCCGGCGTGGCCGCGGTTCGTGGTGCGGCTGGGCGATCGGCGCACAGTGCTGCCACAACCGGGCCTATCATGACGGTCGATCTCGCCGCGCCCAGACTCCTGAAACGCACTGAAGACTCGAGGGCCGAATCTGTGCAACCAACGGTCGGTGGTCTTGTATGAAGATTGGGTACGTCACGCAGTGGTTCGATCCCGAGACTGGCTCGGCCGCTACTCCGGGGATCATTGCCCGAGCGCTCACTGCGCGTGGCCACGACGTCGAGGTTCTCACCGGCTTCCCGAACTACCCGGAGGGGCGCTTGTATGACGGGTACGGGATAGCGCCGTACAAGCGCGAGGTGCGCGACGGGATGACGGTGCACCGGGCGCCACTCATTCCGACCCACGAGTCGAGAGCGATCTCGAGAATTCTCAACTACTCCAGCTTTGCTGCGGGGGCGACGGCCGTCGGTTCACGGGTGCTTCGTGGTGCAGACGTAGTGCTGGTGCACTCAACACCCGCCACGGTCGCCGTACCTGCGCTCGCCGCAAAGTCCGTGTACGGGGTGCCGTTCGTTCCCATGATCCAAGATTTGTGGCCGGACACGGTCACCTCCAGTGGATTCCTGGGCGACAGTTCATCCTCCGGTGTTGAGCGGACGCTGCACCGATTCTGTGACTCTGTGTACCGGCAGGCAGCGCACATTGCAGTTATTTCGCCGGGGATGGCTGAATCGATTCAAGGGCGAGGAATACCGTCGGAGAAGATCACCTTTACTCCCAACTGGGTGGATGAAACAACTTTCCGTCCAGAACTGAAGGACGACGAGCTTTGCCGCTCCTTCGGTCTGGACCGCGATTTCGTCGTGATGTATGCGGGCAATTTTGGTGAATTTCAGGCGCTTGACGTGGTGTTGGCCGCCGCAGAGCGGCTAAAGGCACGCACCGACATCCAGTTCGCTTTGGTGGGAGGGGGCGTTATGGAGCAGGCCCTCAAACGAAGTGCTGCAGAGAAGCACCTCGACAACGTGGTCTTTGTCCCATCGCAGCCGTTCTCGGCCATGACGAAGGTGCTCGCGCTGGGGGATCTCCACCTCCTCTCACTCCAGGACCTGCCCTTGTTCCGTATCACATTGCCGAGCAAGTTGCAGGCGACACTGGCGGCGGGCAAGCCATTGGTCGGCACCGTTCGCGGGGACGCCGCCACCGTCATCGAGGAATCCCGGGCCGGGCGGACATCTAGCCCCGGGGACCCAGATGACCTCGCCAGAGTGGTGACTCAGATGGCCGACGACCCGGAAGGGACGGCGGCAATGGGTTGCGCCGGTCGCGAATATTACGAGCGGGTGTTTTCCGAAGAATCCTCAGCAGGCCGCCTTGTGTCGGTACTGGAAATGGCAGCGAGCAGTCGAAAGCGGGTCCGTCGATGAAGGTAGCAATTGTAGGCGCGTCAGGTTTTGTCGGTTCCGCAGTCAAAGGGGTGCTGTCCGAGCAGGGACACGACATAGCAGAGGTGCGTGCGCCGCGCGTGGCGCACGCAGACGCTGCCGGCGGTCTTGAAGCGCAGGGTGTAAGAGCCGACGAATTGGTATCGGAGTTTGAGGGGCTCGATGCAGTTGTAAACTGCTCGGGCAATCCCGATGCCTCCGAGCAGAACGGCGGCGAACTGATTGCAGCCAATGCAATCTCCCCGGCAATAGTTGCTCGGGCAGCAGCGCGCGCTGGCGTTAGGCGTATGGTCCACGTAAGTAGTGCCGTTGTCCAAGGGCGGCGTCCCCAGCTCGACGAGACGGATGCCACGGAAGAGTTCTCCGCGTATGCGTACTCGAAGGCCGAAGGCGAGCGCCTAGTCCGGCAAGAATCGCCGGCCGCGACCATCTATCGCCCTCCGAGTGTGCATGCAGAGAGCCGCCGGGTAACCGCGATGACCGCTAAGATCGCCGGTTCCCCCCTGGCGACAGTGGCGGCGCCGGGAAGTCAGCACAGCCCACAAGCGCTCATCGGCAACGTTGCGTCAGCGATCGCGTTCTTAGCCACCACGGACAAGGAACCGCCAGCCATTGTCATTCATCCCTGGGAGGGATTGACGTCGTTGGACGTCATGGAATTGCTCGGCGGTAAACGGCCTTTCGTCGTTCCCCGTGCGCTCGCTCGGGGGGTGTGCAGTGGCCTCGAGCTGGCTGGACGTAAGGTCCCGGCCGTCGCGGCCAACGCCCGGCGTGTCGAGATGCTGTGGTTCGGTCAGGACCAAGCCGATTCGTGGCTAACCTCAGCTGGATGGAAGCCGCCATACGGTCGTGAGTCATGGCGGGCGCTGGGGGAGTTCATCAGGGGTCGGCGGTCGTGAATCATCGACTTCTTGTGATTGCCGGAGCCTCCGCGGTTGCTCTCTGGGTGGCTCGGACAAACGAGGCCGGGGATCGAACTGTTCCACGGAGGACGGTGGGAAGGTCTTGTCGGACACAAGTTCGTCGTAACCCAGACCTCACTTCCACATAGCAACCAAGGGACACTTAGAGGGCTCCACCTCGTCGAGGGCGGCCTGTAGATCAAGCTCATCACCTGCGTCAGCGGGCAGATCTACGTGGGCCCTGGCCATAGAGGCGCTCTGGAGCGAGGTGCGTGCAATCGTGCTGGGATAGTGCCCCGTGGGGTGGTGGGATTCGGATCGGCGTCTAGTCAGGCGCAGTG